>JAWACX010000195.1:0-3544 GCA_038896575.1 Thermoplasmata archaeon | reverse complement strand
CATTTACAATAATACCAACTACGGCATAACTGTAACATCTAATTCAAATGTCATCCACCACAACAACCTAATCAAAAATAATGGTGCAACAAGAGGAGCTAGTGGTAACAGTCAGGCATACGATAGCGGCACTGGCAATGTCTGGTATGATGCTGCAACTGGGCAGGGCAATTACTGGAGCAACTGGGACCAGCAAGGCAGTTATCCAATTGATGGTGGTACAGCAAGCGACAATGCACCCCTACCAATGGAGGACATGCATCCAGGGATCCACATAAATGGGGACGATCAGTTTACGCCTGAAAACGGTGTTAAGAGTGGTTTAGGGACCCAGTCAGAACCATACATT
The DNA here is from genome assembly GCA_038896575.1 of Thermoplasmata archaeon. Classification (GTDB taxonomy): domain Archaea; phylum Thermoplasmatota; class Thermoplasmata; order Lutacidiplasmatales; family SKW197; genus SKW197. Next base: position 3,195 of record JAWACX010000195.1, on the reverse strand, counting down.
ATAGAGGGCTGGAACATTGATGCACAAGGTGATTCCTATGGCATCTGGATAGAAAACACAACAGCGTATTTCGTGATAAAAGACTGCAATGTGTGGAATGCAGCTGATGGCACTAACGCACCATATGGTGCAGGAATTGCACTCAACAATGTCAGGAACGGGAGGATAGAGAACAGTGTGTGCAGTAATTCTAAAGTGGGTATTTATCTGTATGGTTCATCCCAGACAAACGTGCTGACTGGAAACTATGTGTATAATAATGAGATTGGTATCTGTCTTGAGGAGTCGGATAGTAATACTCTCACAAATAACAATGCATCCAGCAACACAAATTACGGCATCTACTTGTATTCCTCAAACAGCAACACCATAACCTACAACTGGATTTGCGATAACACATATTACGGGGTTTATCTAAGAGAAGGCTCCTCAGGGAATACCATAAATTACAACAACTTCTTCAGAAACAATGGTGCAAGTAAGGGCGTTATAGGCAACTCTCAGGCATGTGATGATGTCGTTGGCGGAAACAACAACTGGGATTACAACAGCTGGAGTAACTGGAACAACGAAGGTACTTATCCAATTGCAGGAGAGGCTGGCGCTGAAGACAGGAGTCCCATTCCAGAGTTCTCAAACGTGCCCTTCTTTGCAGTGCTTTTCCTCTGCATTCTTGGAATAGTTGCCAGAAAGCGAAACCACTGAAATCCTCTCTTTCCCTTTTTTAATCTTAATTTTTTAGTTTATTTTTTCCGACATCTTTATTTACCATCCATCCCTTCTATCTCTGTGCTCTGGAAAAATCTATTCGGGCTGTTCCTCTCAAGAAAGGAGTGGCTCAACAGCACGGCCTTCTTATTTCAACTCACAATTCTGGCCTCGGTAATTACCTACTATCTCTTTCAGGGGTATTTTGCAACTGTCTTCTCCAGCTACGCCCTCACAATGCTCTTTCTCTGCCTTATTGCATCAGCCCTCAGTATTCTTACAGTTGCAAAATATTTTTCAATTCAGAGCATCAAAATCCCGCACCTCCTATTTCTAACCGGTCTCTGCCTTCTCTCTGCTGAAGCACTCCTCCACAGTTATGGTGCAGATGTGCTCAGCAGTCCCCACAATGCAGCATTTTTTGGGGGCATCCTCTTTCTGGCTATTGGGGCCTACCTTGTAGCAAAACTTACAGATTTTGAGCACAAGCACATGAGTGTGCTCATTCTCTGGATAACTGGCAACATTCTTCTCATTTTTGCAGTTTCAAAACACTGGTATGAAAATACAGCATTTTCTATAAGGGACACAATAGTACTCTTTGGTGGCTCCTTTTTCTCTTTGCTGGGTGTTATCCAGCATCTAATCATAACAAGTTATGGAAGGGAAATAGAGAGTGCTATTCTCCTTGGAGATGCAAAGTATGTCTCTGGCAAGTTTGATGAGGCAATAGAGCATTATGAAACTGGCTTAAAACTGGATCCAAAAAACGAGTATCTGATTGCAAGAAAGGGAGTTACCCTGCTGAGGCTTGGATTGAATGAAACAGCCTATAGGTTCCTCTCCACAGCCGTGACAGAATTTCCAGAGAGTCCGGAAATTCTCATGGGCGCTGGAATTGCCGCAGCAAAACTTGGAAAATACAGCATCGCGTTAAATCTTTTCCGTAAGGTGGAAAAAAGGAAGAAGAGTGCTGAACTCTACAACAACATTGGAAATGTGCTTTTCAACATGGGAAAGGTGGAGGAGGCCCTAAATTCGTATAGAAAGGCAATTGAGCTTGATAAAAATTACGAAAACGCCTATCTTAATGCTGCAAATGTACTCACCAGGGCAAAAAGGTTTGAGGAAGCAATTTCAGCTGTCAAAGCCCTCCTTGAATTCAACCCGGAATCTGCTGAAGCCCACTATCAGTTGAGCAAAATCTATCTTGAGATGGGCGAGTATGAAAAGAGCATTCAGGAAGTTGATACAGCAATCATGCTGAAGCCCTCGTTCAGCGATGCCTGGATTGGAAGAGGTGCCCTGCTGGAACGGGTGAGGCAGGGTTTGGTTGAGATTCCCTCAAAACCAATTCCCGCAGCAACCAGAAAAACAACTGTGCTCAACCTACTCCGCATGAGAATATTTTCTACGCTAGAGGAGTACCAGAAGATTTCCCAGGGCAGTACAATTTCAATTTCGCCCGGCATTCAACAACAGCCAGACCTCAAGAGGCTTGTTGAGGAGGCAAGAAAAGCATTTCTTGAAAAGAACTGGAATGCTGCTGCAGAGTTTGCAAAAAGGGCTGTGGAGCAGCAACCAGATAATTTGGATGCCCTTCTCATTCTCGCAAATTCCCTTGAAGCGCTGGGAAAGTATGGGGAGGCCTCAACCGCATACAGAAGGGCAGGAGAAATCTCTGGGAGGGCTGAAGTATACATCAAGGGTGCAATCACAGCAGCAATGGCTGGTTTCTGGCTTGAAGCTGTGGAGGCCATTGATGGACTTCTTGAGAAGGAGCGGGAGAATGTGGAGGCATGGGTCCTTAAGGGCCTCCTCCTCTATTTCCTGGATGTGCCGCTGGCAAGCATAGAATGCTTTGAGTATGCCCTTGCTTTTCAACCTGAGAACAAGGATGCGTTGTATGGGAAGGGGCTTGCACTGATGAAACTTGGACTGGAAACCGAAGCTGCCAGCTGCTTCTCCCAGGCAAACGCAGTTTCTCTCCATTTCACAGAGATGTTTTCCAAACTTCCTGAGAAAAAGAAATCTGTGAAGGAGTATCTCAGAAGCGCCGCTGAACTTGCAAGGAGCAGGAGATTTGAGGAAGCAATCAGGCACCTCAGCTTTGTGCTGAAGGTAAAGGGAGAGGATGAGAATGTGTGCTATTTTGCAGCGATGATATATGGGGCCATGAAAAAATATGGGAAGGCAGAGGAATTGCTCACCAGGGCAAGAGAGAAGGACCCGGATAACCCTGACTTTGTGACCGCACTTGCGGAAATTCTCAGGAAGAAGGGGAAGGCCAGAGAAGCTGTGAGATTGATTGAGGAATATCTATCCGAGCATGATTCTCCACCTGTGGAATTGATTGCAGAGTATGCACTCTCCCTTCATGAAATAAACGAGGATGAAAAGGCCAGAAAAGAGATTGAGATTGCACTCCAAAAAGAGCCAGATAACGAAACCTTGAAGCGAGCAAAGATGAGTTTGGGTGCGGGTTAG
>JAWACX010000194.1:0-3602 GCA_038896575.1 Thermoplasmata archaeon | reverse complement strand
GAATTGAATATGCCTGGATTCTTGAAGGTGCAGAGCGATACCCTGTTATTCTGGACGAAAATGGAAATGTCCTTTCATTTCCCCCCATAATCAATGGAAACCTTACCGAGGTAACAGAGAACACGAGGAACCTGTTTATTGACATGACTGGCTCAGACCTTCGCACCCTCAAATTTGCGCTCAATGTTCTCACATTTTCAATGCAAATGCGGGATGGAAAAATAAAGAGTGTGGAAATCCAGGATGAGGAAAAATTCTGCACTCCAGATTACACCTGGAAACGAAAAGCTGTAAGGAAAGAGGAGATTTCCGCAGTGCTCGGAATGGAAATTTCCTTTGTTCCTGAACTTCTGGAAAGGATGGGCTATTTTGCAGAAGAAAAAGGAGGGATTGTAGAGGTGGAAGTTCCACCGTATCGGTGTGATGTGCTCCATGCAGTGGATATTATTGAGGATGTGGGAATTGCCTACGGCTATGATAACATCCAGGAATGCTTACCCCAGTCCTACACAGTGGGGAAACAAACGACTTTGAGCGAAATTGAGGAAGAGATAAGAAAATTTTTTGTTGGCATTGGAGCCCAGGAAATCCGCACTTTTGTGCTGAGCAGCGAGCAGGAACTCTTCACATGGCTTGGATTGAATGAAGATGGGATGAATGTAGTAAGGACCAGAAACCCAAAGAGCTCTGAGTATTCAATTGGAAGACATTCCCTCATCCCAGGAATGCTGCGGACAATTTACATCAACCAGCGTCATCCTCTGCCCCTGAAATTCTTTGAAATAGGTGCTGTGTTGGAGCCTGAGGAGAAAAGCAAGTGCTGTTTTGCAACTGTGCACCCTAAAGCCTCCTTTTCCGAGATAAAATCCGTGGCTGAAAGTTTCCTTGCAGAATTTGAGGTGAAGCACAGCATAGTGGCCTGTGAAAGGCCATATTTCATCAGTGGCAGGGGAGCCCAAATCCTCTACAACAATAAGGTTATGGGTATCTTTGGAGAAGTCCACCCACTAACACTTGAAAAATTTGGAATAGAGTATCCAGTTGCCGTGCTTGAAATTGCTTTAGAGCTACTTCTTTGCCAGGGTAATTTCAATTGCTGAAACATTCATTGTGGTTCCGTTCTCCCGCTGGACCTGCTCTGTCCCTATCTTGATGTCTTTTACAACCATGTCCTTGAGGAATCTATTCCTCACTATTTCTACCACATCCACTGCCCTGCTTATCGCGTTGCCTCTTGCCTTTATTACAACTTCTTTGGCACCACTGTTTGCCTGGGTAACAACTGCCACCACATAGTTCATTGCCGGCTTGTTTGCCACTCGGATTACATTGTCTTCCGTCATTTGTATGCACCTCATAATCTCCATACACTCGGGAAATAAGTATTTTTCTATTTTAGGGCACTCAGTTGACCCAAGACGGAAGCACCACGGAAAATGTTTTTATCTTCTTCCTCTCTCCTCCCATGTATGAATGAGTTGCGGTTCAACAGAATCACAGGTGAGTGGGTTATTGTGGCAAGCGAGAGGGCAAGAAGGAAGCATGATGCAGGAAGCATTGGAAAAGAGAAGGAGATACTGCCAGAATGGAAGGAGGACTGCCCATTCTGTCCAGGTAACGAGGCAAACACACCTGAGGAACTGTTTTCCTACAAGGATGAGAAAAGTTCCAGATGGAGGCTCAGAGTTATCCCGAACAAATTTCCTGTTGTTTCAGAGGACAAAGAAACCATTCAAACAGAGGGTTTTTTCAGAAAAAGAAGTGCATGTGGTTTCCACTATGTGATTGTGGAAACTCCATACCACAACAGGGATATCCCAGAGATGAGTGGCCCGGAAGTTTTTGATGTTGTGAGGGCTTACTTTGAATGTGTTAAATACCTCTATAAAAACCCCTGGATTAAATCCGTGATTCTTTTCAGGAATCACGGGAGGGAGGCTGGAACCTCATTGATTCATCCTCACTCTCAGATTGTTGGACTTGCTTTTGTGCCCACCCACATCATGGACCTCTTTAATATTGCCAGATGCTACGCGCACGAGAATGGGAGATGCGTCTACTGTGATACCATAAGTGCAGAGCGAAATGCAAGGGAGCGCGTTATCTATGAAAATTCCCATTTTGTTGCCTTTGTGCCCTATGCGGCCAAGCTGCAATACGAGGTCCACATAATGCCGAAGGTGCATCAGAGCCATTTTGGAGAACTTGATACAGAGGGTTTATATTCACTTGCCACAGCGCTTCAAAAAGTGCTCAGGGCCCTGAAACTTGCATTGGAGGACCCTGCGTATAATCTGGTTTTGCATACAGCACCCTCCTACCTGAAAAATGTAGATTATTACCACTGGTATATTGAGATAACACCAAGGTTGACAATTCCTGCTGGACTTGAGATGGGCTCTGGAATAACAGTAAACATCTCCATGCCAGAAGAAAATGCAAGAACACTGAGGGAAAAAATAAATTAATGTCCGAGTTTCTTTATTTCCATTTCAATTGCCCTTCCCTTTTCTTCCCCACCAAAGGTTTTCATAACATCCCCAAGAGCCTTGGCAATCCTGGGAAGGTCCTCAACCTTGATATCATCTGGATTTATGCCCAGGTCCTTGCACTGTTTCTGAACGATGAATTTCCCGATATGTCCCATTTCTCTGCCCATTATGTTATAGACTTTTTCACTAAGCTGTGAGGTCATTGGAGGTCACCTCCTTTCTTTTTTTTCCGTTTCTTTTTGCCTGCCCCAACCTCAGAAGGAACAGGAGATTCTTCAACCTTCTCAATTGGCTCAGCCTGCGGTTGCTCCTGGACCACTGCTCTGGGTGGCTCAAGTTCCATCTTCTTTCTCTCAATAAACTTATCAAATGACTTTATCTTGTATTTCATGCACAATTCCTCCAGAGTTTTGAGGTTATTGAGGGCATTCTCCTTCTCACCCTTTTTGCTCGCAAGCTCTATTTTGGCTGTAAGAATCTCGCCAGTAATGTAGGGCGAGGCAATTTTATTTCCAATCTCCTCGGCAATCTTAATGTGTTTTTCACAGCCAGGTATGTCATTCAGATGAAGGTAGAGAATTGCATAGGTTCTGTGGAGGATGGCATTTCCAATTCTATCGCTAATTTTTGAAAGGTATTGTTCTGCCTTTTCAATATTCTGGGTTACCACTTCGCTCTTCTCTCCGGCCCTGAGCAATGTCTCAGCGATTCCGAGGTAGCACCAGCCCATTGTATCCAGGTCATTTAATTTCTCTGCATACTCAATTCCATGCTTGAAGGACTCTGCAGCTTTCTGCAGATTGCCATCGCGAAGATGGATTGCACCGATGGAGTAAAGAGCCCTCGCAGTTGCGGGAGAATTTGTCTCCTTTAAAATCTTAAGTCCCTTCAAATTGAACAGCAGTGCCTGTCTGTAGTCTCCAATCTCCGCATAAACATTTCCAAGTTCAAGCAAAATCTCTCCTTTGATTGGAATGTTCTCCTCTGGTGCCTGCAACTTACCCGTGAATATTGCCTCTGCACTTGCACTCTGGAAATATGAAAGTGCCTCATTGTAATGCCTGATTGCATTTTCATATTCCCCGCTTCGCCATTCCATGTGAGCCACAC
>JAWACX010000193.1:0-3615 GCA_038896575.1 Thermoplasmata archaeon | reverse complement strand
TTCATATCCTCACTGAACACTGAATGACCACTGGATATTTATACCTCTCTTGGCACAGGGGTGGAGAGGGAAGATAAAGGGGATAATGGGTGGTGTGGCGGAAAAGGTTTATATCAAGCAGGGTATTTCACATATCTGTGAGCACACAGAAGGAAAAAATAATTGAAATTATTTCACGATGCCAGAATGAAGAGGATAAAGTTCTCGCTCTGGATGAGGCAAACACGAAACAAACTATAATTTTACCTCTCCTCCAAGCACTGGGTTGGGACACAACAAACCCTTCAGAAGTAAGATGCGAGCAAAAGGTGGGCTCTCTGGCTGTGGATTATGCATTGCAGCATGCTGATAAAAATTGGGTGTTTTTGGAAGTAAAAAGACCTGTGGAAAACCTGGATAAGCATGAGGACCAGATTCTTAACTATTCTTACGAGGAAGGTGTACCACTTGCGGTTCTAACCAATGGTATAGGGTGGAGATTTTATCTTCCGATGAAATCAGGAGTGCCCAAAAAGGAGAGGCGATTTCTTACTTTCAACTTATTCAAGGAGGATAAAGAGCGGGTTGCAGAAGAACTCTTCAAATTTCTGGCAAAGGAAAATGTGATTAGGAATGAATCACAAAAGATGGCTGAGGAGGAACTTGAAAGACAACAAATTCGGAAGAGGAGTATAGAAAAACTACCAGAGGCATGGAAAAAACTTTTGAAAGAACCCCATCCAGAGCTGGTAAAACTGGTATCAGAAAAGGTAAGGGAATTATATTCTTTCGAACCCGATGAAGGTACTATTAGAGAGTTTCTCAAGACCCAGCATCTCCGACCTCAAATGGTGGTGGGTGATGATGTAGCGAAAACATTTACTTATAAGGAAACACCGAAAAGTGGTGGGAGTGAAGCTCAAATAGTGTATGAAGAGACCCACTGTGATACCAGAGAAAAAATTCTCTTTTGCAGAATCGGTTGGATGGCGAAATACCAAGGATTAGAAGGCGATAAGATAACGGGTGGTGGTGAGTATGTCAACGAGAATGAATCTGGTTTTGAAATATACAACTTTAAGCCTTACAAGGGGAAGATGTACGGATATGTGCATCCCCCGGGTAGACGAGGGGTTGGAGTACACCGAATAGATATCAGACGCATCGATCCAAGGTGTAATAAGGAGTATGTGGCTGGGGTCCTTGTAGTTTGGGTAGCAAGACACCCCCAAGGGGGTGGCCAATATATTGTAGGATGGTACAAAAATGCGACAGTCTATCGTAAGTATCAAAATCTCCCAGGAGACTCAGGCAGGGTTGCGCGCAATGAAAATGAGAAAAAAGAGGTAATTGCAGGATACTACATCATAGCCGAGGAGAAAGACTGTTACCTTCTAGAGGAAAGGGAAAGGAGCTTTTCAATACCTAAGGCAGGCAAAGGAAGAGTGGGAATGGGGCAATCGAATATTTGGTATGCAGATCACCCAGATGCAAAAGAGCTAATTGAAAAGGTAAAAAAATACTGTGCGGATGTGGAGCAAAAATTGAAGAATAAAACGCAATAGCAACTTCATATCTCTATATAAAGTTCAAGAATAATTAGAAAGAGCATTTTGAGGAACTACGATGCCTACAGAAAACGGACCCTTACTCCACCCCATACCTCCTGCACTCAGCATCCACAAATTCCTGGATTTTCTTGAGTTCTTCTGGCTTGTCCATCAGGTGTCTGAATCTTCCCTGTACCTTCAGGAATTCCAGGACTGGCTTCCTTGGTTTCGGTGGCATCTTAGTGACTTTCAGCGCAGCCAGTTTGAAGCACGCATGTAGAAGAAAAAGGTAACAAAAATAAATTTAAATACATTACATTCTTTAAGGAAGTAATATGAGAGATTCGCTGTTGGGTGCCGAAGGAACTGCCACCCGATAAATCCCCAATTGCATCAAATGGCTTATATGTTAAGGGTCAAGGAAATACTATGACAAACGGAACATTAAATCTTAAAGGTAAACAAATGCTCAAAAAAGCGGAAGAGTTGAATTCTTTCTGGGCATATAGCACAGAGAAGATACCAAAAGAGAATCAGTTAGTGCTTCTAGATAATGTTCAGTTTATTTATGAACTGGCACTAGCTCAACTTGAATTACAATCCCTCGGAACAAAGTTTGAAGTGACTAATGGGTTGAGGGAATTTAAACTTATAGAAACAGAAGATGAGGAGAAGCTAAGGAAGAGACTGGCATACTTCAAGTTTGTAAGGGGCGCCCCTACTGACTATTTCCAGATTGTCCAGAGAAATAGAACTCGCTCAGTAAACCAATATCTTACACACTGGATTTATCCATACAAGGGAAAGTTTCATCCCCAAATGATAAGAGCGCTTTTAAATGTTATCGGACTTGAAAAAGGAGATACTGTCCTTGACCCATTCATTGGAAGTGGGACCACTGCTGTTGAGTCCCAGCTTTTAGGAATAAATTGCATTGGAATTGATGTCTCACCACTATGCGTCCTTCAGAGTAGGGTAAAAACAGAGTCCATTGAGGTTCTACCCCAGATTATGGAATGGAAAGATGAAATAACCAGGAGATTAAAACCTTCTTTGTACAACATAGAGGGTAAAACTATCGATGACGCAATTAGTTCAATTCCCGATGATAAGGTGAAGAATTTCTACAGGATGGTAAAGCTTGTTGCTATAAGCGACAATGCTAGGCGAGGGCGGGATTTTTGCAATGCATTCCTTAAGAATCTGGACGCCATGATACATTCAGTTTCAGACTTTGTAGAAATTGTTAAGAAACTAAACCTAAATGTAGGTCACATAGATATTATGATTGGTGATGCAAGAGCACTAAAATTAAAAGATGAGAGTATTGACGGTATAGTTACCTCGCCACCTTACTCAATTGCTCTGGACTATGTTTCCAACGATGCCCATGCTTTAAAGGAACTTGGGTATAATCTTTCTGAACTCAGAGAGGAATTTGTCGGGGTGAGAGGGAAGGGCAAAATGAGGATTGATTTGTACAACGAAGATATGAAAAAAAGCTTGGAGGAAATGCATAGAGTACTGAAACCTGATAGATACGCCGCAATTGTTATTGGAAATGCAACCTATATGGGACAGGAAGTAAAAACTGTCGAGTTTCTTCTTGATTATGCGGAGAAAATTGGGTTCAAAATGGTTAGGAATATAGATAAAATTATTTTTGGACTTTATAATGTGATGCAGAAGGAAAATATATTGATTTTCCAAAAAGAGGGATAATGATGTCCGAAGAGATGGAAAAAATTAGGGAATACCAGAAAGTAATAAGAGAGATACTCTCTGCCTTCGAAAGTGTTTCATTTCCTGTAATTGTTGAGTCATCGACTGGATGTAAGGTGCTTAGCATAGACAAGGATAGAGATAATGACTTAATTGAGGACATTTCCTCTGTTGCCAGGTCTATCGTATTAAGGTACCACAACCAGCCAATAACCAGGGACACCTATTGGAAGGTGATAAAGAGGAAGGCAAACGCGTTTAGACCAAATGAAGTGGGAAGAATTCTGGAATATGAAATTTGTAATACTTCGAAAGATTTCAAAACGATAAAGGAAATAGTATCTTTAAAGCAGGTTGGCTATCC
>JAWACX010000192.1:0-3664 GCA_038896575.1 Thermoplasmata archaeon | reverse complement strand
GAGAATTTTGCTTCTGCTGTTTCCCATTACAAAAATGCAATTGATGGAATCAACGCGGTTGTTGTTGTTGAGGTGGAAAAGAAACTTGCAGATGCTGAGAAATTCGCAGAATATCTGAAAGAACTGACAGAGAGTAGTTTTATCTTGAAAATCCATGAAATCCGGAGCAAAAAAGAGGCTGAGGAGCCATTTGAGTTGCTCCAGCAAGTAATAGGCTTGGAAAAAATCTTTGCGGAGGATTTGAATAAACTCATTGAGAAGAAGCTTCAGCCTGTTGTAAGACTTGAAAATCTGAAATCCAAGTTTAATCTGGACTACCAAATTCCAAAATTAATCTGCACTGGCTATGGAGATGCAGAAAACTGCATTAGGGAATTGGAAGCTTTCCTCAAGGAGACGAATGAAAAGCTGAAGGCAGAATTTGAGAAATTTGTGGAGGAGGGAAACAGAAAGATAGAGATGACAATTCCTGAGATGGACCTCTCAGCGGAAAAATCCCAATTCAAGGAGATGATGAAGAATGTGAGCGAAGCAAAGTGGGTGGAGGCCTTTGAGCTTTACCAGGAGTTCACAACGAATCTTGAGAGGCATGTTGTTGAGTTTGTAAAGAAGCGCGTAAGGGAAAAGCTCCGCCCTCTGAATACTGTGGCCCAAGAAATTGGATTGAAGGGGCTCTCCTCAAAGGAGATTGGTGCCCTGATAAAAAATGTGACCTTAGAAAATGCGAAGGAGATATACACAAACATTCTCGGGCTGGAGGAAAAAATAGAAAAGGAGTTGACAGAGTTTCTGAATGAAAAACTTGCAAAAATCAACGCGAGTGTGGAAATTGGCGCAAGTATTGGATTTGAGACGGGAGAAATTAGAGGAAAAATTGTAGAGGCTGAGACTGCAATTCAGGAAAAGAGATATGGAGATGCAAATGCTTTGCTGGAGGAAATAAAAAAAGCGATGGCTGGCTCGCTAGCAGAGTTTGTGAGACAGGAGATTGCGGCCTTTAATTCCCTCGTTAACTCAGTGCTGGAGAAAAAAATAGATATAGGGGAGGTGCAGACATACCTGAATGATGCTGAAAGCCTTCTGCGACGAAACAATGTGATAAAGGCCCATGAAAAAATTACTCAGGGACGGGAACTTCTCAGAAAGGTCCTTGAGGACACAACTGTCAAAATGGAAAGGACATTGGAGAGATGCATCAAAGCAATGGAGTTGCTTGGAATTGAGAAGAGAGAGATTGAGGAGCAGGCTAAGTCTGTGAAAACATTCAAAGCTGAGGGAAAACTTTTTGAAGGCGTTGAGGTGCTTTACAGGCTCATTGATGAAGCAACAGACAGTCTTGCTTCTCACTGGTCGAATCTTTACAGACTTGTAGAAGAGCGGCTCTTTGCAATGGAAAGATGTGGTCTCAGCTCTAGTCTTTTCCGGGATAGGCTGGAGAATGCAAGAAGGCTTGCCAGCACAAACAGAATGTACGAGGCACTTGTGGAAATCACAAACATCCTGGCGGAAAGTGAGGAACTGATGAAAAATGAGGCTCTGAAGATGCTGGAGAAACTTACATATCTTGCTGAGACAGGTAACAAGTATGGTATTGAAATCACATTTGATAGTGCCATGCTCCAGAGAATCAGACAGATGATAGATGAGAAGAGATACATAGATGCAATTACAGAGTGCTATCCGGTCTATAGGAATTATGCAAGGCTTTTCGAAAAGTATCTTTCAGATATGCTTGCCGGTATTCATGAGGGACTGAAAACACTCGCTAGCCTTAACATTAATACCACTGGCTATGCAGAACGAGTTGACACATACCAGAGCTACATTAGTGCCAGTGACTGGAAAAACGCTCTTGAGTATGGAACGGAACTCCGCAACGAGATCAATGAGGTAATAGGAAAGAAGACAGAGGAATTGCTCAGAGAGATTTTTGAGAAAGTCAAGGTCCTGGAAACACTCGGTGAGGACATCTCTAAGATAAGGTTCATGCTGGATGTTGCAAACGAAAAGCTGAAGCAGGGTGAAATCCAGAAGGCATTGAGTGCTGCAGTTTCCGCAAAAGAGGGCCTCGAAAAGGCATTTTCGGAAAAGCTCCGAGGGCTAGAGGATTACTGGGAAAAGATCATCACGGCACTTGAAAAGTATAGCCCTCAGCCAGATATGCTGGAAAAACTCACAACACTGAGAGAGAGAACAAGGGTTAATCCTGTTCTGGCACTTGAAACAGACACGGAATTGCGAAGGATGCTCAGGGAAAAGATGGGAGCTAAGGCAAAAGAAAACGAAGAAAAACTTCTGGAGATAAGGGCAGAATTTGGGGACATTAAAATGGACTGGGAGAAGATGAGCGGTCAAATCAGAATGTTATCCTCAAAAGAGAATTTCCAGGTAATTGATATTCAGAATATTATGACATTTATTGAAAATTTGAGGCAGGAGGTCAAAATTAAGCTGATAAAAATAACTGCAGAGTTTGAGAATCAGCTCCATTTGATTGGAGAGGAAGAGAAAAGAGAGGAGTTCAGGAAGACGCTCTCAAAAGCGAAAGAGAGCCTTAACGCTGACAGAATTGAGGAAGCAAACAGGGAAATAGGGAAGGTTGCCTCGGAGTTCAGGAAGGTTATTGAGGAAAGGGTTGAGACCAAGATGGGAGAGGCAGAGAGGATAATTGAAGCACTTAGAGTGCTCAACCTCAATTTCCATATCTACGAGAACAAATACCTTGATGCAAAAGAGCTTCTCGCCAGGGAAGAGTATTCTAAGGCCCTGGAAATTCTGGAAAGTATAATGGAGCAAGGAAACACCGAGGTTAGGGCATACCTGTCAGGAATTGAAAATGAAATCAACGATGCGATAGAGATACTGAAAAAGTTGGAGATAAACACGGAGGATATCATTGAAAAGATGGAAAGGATCAAGCAACACGCAGCCTCCAATGATTTTGCCAGTGTAGCAAAAATATACCATGAACTGAAAAATCAGATTACGAAAACAATGGAGGAAAATCTTCTTTCAGCAATCAATCAGTGCGACTTGCTAATTGAGTTTGCAGTGGGAATTGGTGTGGATGTTTCGCATCCGAAGGAACTGCTGAACAAGGGGAAAATCAGATTTGCTTCCAAGCTTTATGTGCAGGCAAAGAATCTCGTTACAAAGGCTTTGAGTACAGCAGAGGAATCTGTCAAACGATACATTGCAAATGAGATTGGACTCATTGGACCGATGATAGAAATGCTGGCAGTCCTTGGAGTTCAGACTGATGAGTATAGAAATATGCTTGAAGAGGCAAAACGAAAGCTTGAAGTAAGGGATTACATGGGTGCCCAGGCTGTTGCAGTTAAACTCAGGAAGCAAGTTGAAGATTCACTTGAAGAAAACAGTTCAAAGATGCTTGAGGAAATCCGTGAGTGTGTGGAGAAGTGCACCCAGATAGGCGCAGATCCCACACTATTTGAGAAAATGTATCTCACAGGCCAGTCATTTATAAAGGGAAGAAATTATGAAGGGCTTGTAACCCTTGCAAAGGATGCCAAAAACAAATTTATTGATGTGACAAATGAGGTCTTCAAGAACAATCTTGAGACCTTTGGAAAATGGCTGGACATCCTTGCGTTGCACGGAATAAGCGATGAAAATTATGTAGAGATGCGGAACATAGCGAAAA
>JAWACX010000191.1:0-3772 GCA_038896575.1 Thermoplasmata archaeon | reverse complement strand
GGCCATTATTATCACCTACAGGCGTTATGAGGCCCCTCTTTTTTTTCTTTCTCTCACCAAGCATCGTGAACATCCATGCCTGGCATCTTGATGTTCACGAGGAAGGTTGATAGTACACAACACAGCATTCAAAAACACAAATTCCAAATACCTGCAAATGTTTTTCCCAAACATGGAGAAATATACGGTGGAGGTAAAGGTGGAACTGAAGAAGGGAGTTACTGACCCAGAGGGTGAAAACACAAAGAAGGCGCTTGCACTTCTTGGCTTTAATGCAATTGAGACCGTGCGTTCCATCCGGGTTTACGAACTCATGGTCAGTGCTGAAACCAAGGAGAAGGCAATTGCAATTGCTGAGGAGAGCTGCAGGAAGTTGCTGGCAAACCCTGTAATCCACAATTACAAGATCATGGTAAGAGAGCAGTGAGAGTGATGAAGACAAGGAAGCATGAAAATCTGGAGAACTGTTTTGAGGTGGAACTTCCAGAGACGCCGGAGGGACTGAGGGAGGTGAGCGAGGTCCTTAAGCTGGGCCTCAGTGTTGAAGAGATGCAGAGGGTAAGGGAATACTTCGCCAGGATTGGAAGAAATCCAACGGATGTTGAGCTCCATGCAATTGCCCAGGCCTGGAGCGAACATTGCTGTTACAAGAGTTCAAAGGTTGTATTGAAAAAATACATTTTCCCGCTTGAACACAGGGACATACTGCTTAAGGGCGATGCGGGTGTGATGAGTTTTGATGAAGAGCATGCCTACGCCCTGAGGATTGAGTCCCATAACCATCCTTCGGCTGTGGAACCCTATGGTGGTGCTGCAACAGGCATAGGTGGAATTCTCAGAGATGTGCTGGCAATGGGAGTGCAGCCAATTGCACTTATAGACCCGCTCTTCTTCGGGCCCCTGGATCTGCCATTTGAAAAATTGCCTGAGGGCGTGAAGCATCCGAAGTATCTTTTCTCGGGTGTGATTGCTGGAATAAGGGATTATGGGAACAGAGTGGGAATTCCGACAGTTGCAGGCCTGGTCCATTTCGACCCCTGCTACATTACAAACTGTCTTGTGAATGTCGGCTGTGTGGGAATTGGAAAAAAGAAATTTATCAGGAGGAACGCAGTTTCAAGCCCGGGTGACAACTTTGTCCTTGTTGGAGGGCTCACGGGCAGGGATGGAATTCATGGTGTGAATTTTGCATCTGCAGTGCTCACAGAGAAAAGTGAAGTGGAAGGGAGACCCTCTGTCCAGCTTGGAAATCCAATCATGAAAGAACCATTGATTCATGCAGTTATGGAATGTGTTGAGGCAAGCCTGGTGGAGGGTGTGAAGGACCTTGGTGGTGGCGGCCTATCCTGTGTATGTGGAGAGATGGCACTTGCAGGAGGGTGCGGGGCAGAGATTCATCTTGACAGGGTGCCGCTCAAGGAGGAGGACATGGCACCCTGGGAAATTTGGGTTTCTGAGTCACAGGAGAGAATGATGCTCGCTGTAAAGGATGAAAATTTACCGAAGGTGCGGGAAATATTCGAGCTTTATGATGTGCCCTGCACAGTGATTGGTAAGGCAATCCCAGAGAAAAAGGTGGTGCTGTTCTTCAGAGGTGTTAAGGTATTTGAACTTGACATTGATTTCTACACTGCTGGACCTGAATACACAAGGCCCTTTGTGATAAGGAAGAGAGAGAAACCGAAGGAGCGAAAGCTCCCGCCTGTGCCAGAGCCTGAAGAACTTGAGAGAAGATTTCTCACAATTCTTTCAGACCTGAATGTTTGCTCAAAGGAGTGGGTTATACGCCTTTACGACCATGAGGTGAGGGGAAGGACAGTCATCAAGCCACTTACTGGCAGGCCTTCGCATCAGACCCATGCAGATGCCGTAGTGCTGAAGCCCCTTGAAGATTCCTATCGTGGGCTTGCAATAGGTGTTGGTTCTGCACCCTGGATTTCAGCTCTTGACCCCTACATGGGTGGTGTGATAACAGTTGATGAGGTTGCCAGAAACCTTGCAAGCGTCGGGGCCCTGCCCCATGCAATCACTAACTGTATGAACTTTGGAAATCCAGAGGTGCCTGAAGTGCTTGGAGATTTCTATGAGGTTTTAAGGGGTATTGGAGAGGCCTGCCGTGCCTTCAAAATTGCGGTGCCATCAGGCAATGTGAGCTTCTACAACGAAAGTCCTGCAGGAAGGATTCTCCCCACTCCAGTTGTTCTCGGCACAGGCATAGTGAAGGATGTGAGAATCTCTGCAAGCACTGACCTTGCATCAAACGATGGCTACATCTATCTGATCGGGGAAACTCAGGACTATCTGGGTGGCTCCACCTATGCGAGGCTCTATGGAATTGAGGATGCTCCACCCGTGTGTAATCTGGGAACTGCTTACAAGTATGTTTCTGCAGTGGTTTCAGGCATCGAACGGGGCATAATCAGAAGTTGCCATGACATCGGTGATGGCGGGCTTGCAGTGGCCATTGCAGAGATGTGCATCGGTGGAAACATAGGTGTGGACATAAACCTGGATGGTGTGGGCATCCGTGAGGACGCGTTCCTCTTTTCCGAATCTCCAACAAGGTGGCTTGCTGAGGTGGACGAGGAGAACCATGAGGAATTTGAGAGGGCTTTTGCTGGCCTAAACATCCTCAGGATTGGTAAGGTAGGGGGTAAAAATATTGATTTTTTCAAGGGTGGAAAAAAGATTGTTGGTGTGGAAATCCAGGCTGCCAGAAAGCTCTGGAGTGAACCACTTTGGAAATTATTGGGGTGAGAGCAAAGATTATATCTGACATTGGGATTTAAGATGTGAGAGACATGATATCAAAGGAAAAGATAAAGACAGGCATTCCTGGTCTTGACGAAATGCTCCATGGCGGGCTTATTCCAGGAAGGCCCTACATTGTTTCAGGGCAGCTTGGCACCGGGAAGACCACGCTCGCAATCCAGTTCTTGTTGGAAGGCGTGAAAAATGGAGAGAATGTGCTCTACATCACAACTGAAGAGCCTCCAAATGAAATCAAGAAGAACTTCGAAAGTTTTAACTGGGACATCTCAAAAATAAAGGTATTTGATGCAATTCCAGATGTTATGACTTACGAGATAACTCCTATAAAAGACATCACCGCGCTCCGGGAAATTGTCCCGTTTAGGGATGTTCCATATGTAATCCGGAAAACACCAGAACATGGGTCTCCTGAAATGACATTCAACGCACTCCAAAATGCCCTAAAGCTTGCTCTCTCAACGAGCGAGTATGACAGAATCGTTGTGGACTCTCTCACAGCACTCAAATTTTTCTGCATTCCCTCCTACGACCACAACCTCGGTGTCCAGTCATTTATAAGATTTCTTTCAGAGCTGAAAGTGACAACTCTGCTTACAGTTGAAATGCCCCTTGAATATCAGTTTGAGCCAGAGCTTTTCCTTGCAAGGGGTGAAATCCGGCTTCTGAAGTGGAGGGATAAAAGCGGAGAGCTCAAGAGAGGAGTACTCATTGAAAAGTATAAAGGTTCCTCGCACGATGTGCACCTCCGCCCGATGGAAATCACATCTGATGGGATTGTGATTTACTCTGAACTTCATGTTGAAAAGAGTCCGCTTGAGGCTTACCTTGAGGCAATTCCGATGGAGGCTGCTGAGGAAGAAATGGAGGAAAAGGCACCAGAGGCCCAGGAAAAGAAAGAGGTTGCGGAGGGCTCTGGCCCCATGAGCAAAACCAAGATTGCCGGGCCAGAGTTCCAGCCAGTCCAGCCATCTCAGAAGGTCCTAGAAGAACCAAAGCAGAT
>JAWACX010000190.1:0-3773 GCA_038896575.1 Thermoplasmata archaeon | reverse complement strand
CTGTGCTTCCTGATAACAGAATTTTTGTCGGGGACGCGAATGGAAGTCTTTACCTCCTTACACCTTCCCTTGAGGTTATCCAGATAGTTCAGAAACCCTGGAAAAAAATCAACAGGGTTGCATTTGCGGACATAGATGAGGATGGGATTCTGGATGTAGGGTTTTCAACTGTGCCCGGTGGCTTTTATGTGCTGGCTGGGAGTGGGTCAACATATAAAGAGGTGTATTCAGGCATAGGATTCTGGTGCACCTTTGCGGATTTGGATGGAGATGGGGTAGATGTGGTTACAGCCTCCTCCACAAATGTTTATCTTTACCGGAACAACAGAAATGTGTTTGTGGAGGAGGTGAATTTCACAGCAGCGCTGAATGACTATCTCAATACAACTGTACCTATAACAGATACCTGGGGTACAAAATTTGCAAAATTAAACCTCACATTCTATGGCCTTCCTCCTGCAAACCTCAACCTTTCCTCCCTCTCAATCTCGTACAACTACACAGTAGAGCTTCCCCTCACTGATAGGGTGATAGAGTTTGTTGCTTCGGCTCCTGCAAACGAAACAGGATTTGTGGAGGTCCCTGTATGCTTTTCCAGTAACTCTGAGTTTATAATAACTCCTGTTTTCCAGATTTCGTATATAAAATGTCCACCCTTCTTGAAAAAACTGATTCCTGACCTGGTGTTTGATGAGGATGCCTTCCCCATAACCGGAGTGAACCTGTTGAACCTAGCTGAGATTTTTGGCGATGAGAAGGACACGGCCCTAATGTACAGGATAGTTTATATGGAGAAGCCAGATGTGCTAAGAGCAGAAATCTCTGGGAATTTTCTGAGTTTTTATCCTGCACAGAACTGGTATGGAAGGGCAATGTTCTGTGTTGCAGCTATAGATACAGACAACCTGGAAACAAGGAGTAATTATTTCAATGTGACTGTTAGGGAGGTAAACGACCCGCCAGAGATTGCAGCAATCCCTCCAATCAAGGTTAACCAGAATGTGGACTTCTATCTGAATTTAACAGATAAAATCCTTGATGTGGATAGCACCAATTTCACCCTTTCCACGGATTCAGCATATGTGGAACCATTCAATCAAAACCTTACCCTTCGTCTCAATTTCCCTGTGCTTGGCAACTACACAGTCAATCTAACTGTAAGCGATGGGATAGATGCCACCTGCACATCCTTCTGTGTGGAAGTCCTGCCCTATGGTTTTCCGCTCTGGAAACCACTGCCGGCTATTTACACCCAGAAGAATCGAAACATTTCTGCACAGGAAGGGCCTGATTTGCTTGCCTATGTAATTGATGTGGACACCCCAGCCCAGAATCTAAAATTCAGAATTGTGAGCCAGAGCAACGAGAACATAAATGTAAGTATTGTTGGAACAAGGCTCCAGGTTAACCTTACATACAATTATGTGGGCAGGAGTAATGTTCTCATCGCTGTGAACGACGGGAAATTTGAAAACCATGCAAACCTGACTGTAATAGTGAATGAAACAAACTATCCACCGGCTTATCTCGGAGGCCTTCAGAGCACCTATACGGTTTATGAAGATATTCAGTTCATTCTAGATCTCTCCAAGCATTTCTTTGATATTGAGGATGGAGTAAACCTTACCTACGGGTGTACAAATTCTGCGGTGCAGATAACAGGCTCAATCGCCCTCTACATGCCCAGGCATGGCTCCACAAACCTAACCCTCCAGTTTTTTGCACTTGATTCTGCAGGCCAGAGTGTTTTCTCACCCCTGATAAACTTCACCTATGTAGAGGTAAACGACCCACCGGTCTATCTCGGAGGCCTTGAAAACTACACATTGCTCGTGAACCAGAGCCTCCAGCTGGAACTTGAGAAATATTTCTGGGATGAGGAAGGAGGTTTGAGGTTCGGTGTAAGCAATCCGCTTGTGAAAATAAAAAATTCCACAGCTGAGTTTGTCTCAGACCAACCGCTCAGCTTTATGTTTAATTTCAGTGCAACAGATGGAGAATACACAGTTTATTCACAGAATCTCACCATCACAGTGCTTCCTGTTAACCAGAGACCCAGTGCCAGAATAGAGAAAATCTCTCCCACCAGGGCCTACACAAACACCGAGATTGAATTTGCAGGGAATGGCACGGACCCGGATGGAGTGATTGTAGGGTACCTCTGGTTCTCAACCCTAGATGGAGTCCTCTCCACCGAGCCAAACTTCACAAAAAAACTGAGCAAGGGGGTGCACATTATAAAATTCAGCGTCAGGGACAATAACGGGAGCTGGAGTGAGGAGGTAGAGCGTGTAATTGTGGTGGAGGACCCACCTGTAGTAGTAAACCCAGTTGTGGGTTATCTCCCGCAGGTTGGGATATCTATGCTGGTGCTCGGCTTCGCACTAAATATCTCTGGTAGATTGTTGATGAGGCGGAGGTCCTCCTGATGTATATAGTCACCCATCATGACGCAGATGGCATTCTCTGTGCCGCAACACTGATGAAGGCAATTCCCAGGAAATTCTGGGTTTACTTCTCCTCACCAAACAGGCTCTTCTCCACCCTTTGTTCAATAGCCCTTAACTCAGAGGGAAAAGACACAGTTTATATCTGTGATATAAGTGGAACCAAAAAGACGCTTGGATGTGCCGCACTCTTTGATATGGTTTTCTGGCTGGACCACCATATCTGGGAGGACCTCAGGGCGCCTGAGAATGTGACCCTGGTGGTTGATGCAGAGAGCAAATCAGCTGCAAGGGTCGTGGGAAATTACACAGGCTTTGGAGAGTTTGGAGATATTGCTGACGAAATTGATACAAACAATGTGGTCACAGAGGTTGCAGAACGGTTCAGAGCAATCACATTTGGAATAAAGATGCTCTATCCAAGAAATGAGGTCTATAGGGCTCTCTACGACCTTACTGCTGGGATTGCGGAGAAAGGGATTGGTGTAATTTACAGACCTATTTTTGATGAACTCCTTGCAAAATACACCGTGGTGATGGAAGCCTCTGTCGGGAAAGTGCTCCAGTCTAAAAAGGATTTTATATTCGGGAACAGAAAAGTCTCTATAATCTCAATGCCTGAGTCCCTTCCAATTGCTCCATTGTTTAACAGAATAGAAAATTCTGGAATTGATGTGCTGGTTTTTGTGCTCCAACAAATGGACGAGAATAACGGACCAAGAACTAAACTTGAATTCAGAACGCAAACAGGAACAGATGTGCTAAAGATTGCCAGAGCCTTTGGGGGCGGTGGCCACATGGCTGCGAGCGGTGCCACGGTAAAAGGCGTCCTGAGCACCGAGCAAATTCTGGAAAGAATAAGAGGCACATACGGGTGGTAGTTTGAGGATAGGCTTCATCTCAGATGTGCATGCAAATCTTCCAGCACTCCTTGCATTTCTTGAGGGAGCAAAAGAGGAGAGGATTGAGAGAATTTACTGTGCAGGTGATGTGGTAGGGTATAATCCCTATCCTGTAGAAGTAGTGGAGATTTTTATTGAAGAAAAGATTCCCACAGTGGCTGGAAATCATGATGCGGGTGTGTGTTCCAATGACTTTACAAACTTTAACTGGGCAGCCGAGGCTGCTGGAAGATGGACAAGAGAGAAACTGGGTGCAAAGCATCTTGAGTTCCTTTCCTCCCTCCAGTCCTTCCTCCGTTTTGAGTACGCGGGGAAAAAAATCTGTATCTGTCACGGGAGTCCCTATGACAGGGATGAGTATGTATATCCAGAGAATGTTACAGAGGAACTGCTATTTGCAGCTGATACAGATATCCTCGTGCTC
>JAWACX010000189.1:0-3777 GCA_038896575.1 Thermoplasmata archaeon | reverse complement strand
TATCCCCGAACCCTTTTCCGTGCGAGGGGGTTTCACCCCCTTACGGTAACCCCCGAGGGTTGACACCCTTACGGACGGGGTTGCACCCTACGGTACCCGCATTAAGGGGTATGCTTCGCATACCCTGAACCTGCCCCCGTTTTGGATGAAACCTTTTCGGGCGGGGCTACGCCCTTCGGTACCTGTGCCACGAGGTTGGCACCCTACGGTACCCGCATTAAGGGGTATGCTTCGCATACCCCAAACCTACCCCCATTTTGGATGAAACCTTTTCGGGCGAAGCCTGAAAAGGTTTCCTTTATTTCTTCTTTTTCTCCTCCTTTATAACAATCATATCTCCCAGTGTGAGCATTTTATCTCTACTGGTTGTTTTCAGAGCCACATTTTCGTTGACTTTTTCCAGTAGTTTTATGTTAAGTGTTGCCTCAAGTTTTTTCACTAGTGCATCTGGTGGCCGAAACTCCTTCGTTTCAATCTTTGCAATTATGGACTTTTTTTCGTTGATGCGTTTTCCAAGTTCCTCCTGGCTCCAGCCCCTTGCCTCCCTTGCCCTCCTGATCCGTTCATTGTAGTCCTCAACAAGTTCCTCTTCTGGCATCTGAGAATAGATATCCACTTCCTGCCTTTCCTGGGGCTTCCTGAAAGGTGCAGGAATTTCTGATTTAGGTGTTTCGGAGATTTCCTTACCATACTTTGCACACCTGGGGCAAAGTGACAGTACAGTGCCTTCAACAAGAACTTTCCTCAGAGCCTTAGTTTCTATCCCGCACATCTCACAGTTCATGCTTTCACGCGCAGGAGAAAGATGGGGGAATATTAAAGGTAGTGGTTGGGTGCCTCAGCGGAGTTTTTCCTCTCCCTGAGAAACTCACCTCAACCGCTCTCCACCCTTCTTGATTTCCTCAATCTGCCAATCCTCAAGAATTCCTCTGTTAAATGTACAGATTATTTTTGCCCCATAGGGCTTTGCACATTTTTTAATTTCCTCGAGGAGTTGGGGCACAGAGATTGTGGAGTAAAAGTAGTGGGCTAGCAGTTCATCAAAACCCTCAAGAAGTACTAAGGCCTTTTCTTCCTGTGATAGGAATTTCTCTATGAGGAATGTAAGCGTTCGCATTTTCTCCTCATCCATTGGGTCTATATCCCCATCCTTTGCCACTACAATCACCTTTGCCAGCTTCTGGATTTCCTCAGGTATTTTTTGTTCAGAAGACACAAAGAGGGCATTGCTCGCCTCCTTGGTGTTCTCCAGAAAATGCCTCCTTGCATACTCTCTATCCTCACACCAAAAATAACCAACCTCTATTTTTTTACCCAGCTCTAGCCTTATGGGTAACAGAATTACCCTATGGTATCTGAGTACAGCATGGAGTATTAGTAAGCCAGTAATCGCAAAAGGGATTGTTGTGAGTGGGTAGATGTCCTCAATTCCGAAGAGGGGTGGCAGGTAGCCAGTGGTTGCAGCGCAACAGAGAGAGATCGCAAGGGCAACTCCCATAATTCTCGCCTGCTCTCTACCACCCGTTGACTGGAGCGCGAACGAGCTTTTTTCCAAGAGTGCAATTGCCACAATTGTACCCACTATAATGTATGTGCCCCAGAGTGCAATCCCTATTCCGAAGTCCGCACCCCATCCTGGCTGGTAAACAATTAACCCCTCAACAAGAAGGTTTGTGCCCACAGAAACGAGAGCCACAAAAGCACTCCATGCATAAAGAAGCCAAAACACGATTCTTGGCACTCTCACCCTTCGCACAGGAAATTCACAGGCAAAATGAATAAGTGCGGCAGGAAGAAAGGAACCAGCAATAGCAATAATTCTAAGCCCAAGGAGGGCAATCTCGCTTTCCTCTGGCGGAGGGCCAGCAATCCTCTCAACAAATTCGCCAAGACTCCAGAGAAAGAAAAAGAGGGCATAAAGAAAGGCGGAATAATGGATATTCTTTCTGAGCTTTGCAAAGCATATAATAAGGAAAGCGAATATGACCGCAGAAACTGCTGGGGGCACTGCATACCAGGTCAGCATCAATTTTTCCACATCCTTTTTTGCTAACTCTCTTACTCTTTTATGGGGCAAGTAAAGGATTCCTTGTATTTGTTCCTTTTCATATCTTGGGGATGTAATTTTATTTCATTCTTTTGCTTCCCTCTGCACATGAGTCAGAAGGGAAATAAAGAGCTGAGGAAGGAGGACAGGAGACTTCTGGAGAGAGGGATGAAATTCGTAAGTGAAATTGAGAAATACATCAGGAGAGATGCAGGGAGAGTGCAAGAGGATGCAAGAAAGGAGAAAAAGGGACATGGGAGGCCACACAACTTGCAGGTCTATGGTTAGCGCTTTCTGGGATGAAGATTCATTATACCCCAATTCAAGCTTCATGTGGTGTGACAACACAGAAAAACAGGCACAGAATGAAGGCAGGAACTTTTTCAACCAGATTTTATGTTTTCCGTTCACCCACAATTTTTTAATCCCTCACAATAAACTTCTCAACACACTCCCTTGCCCTCTCTCTCTGCTCCTGGTGCTGAGCAAGGAAAGCAAGCACACGCTCTGCAAGCACCTTTTTGCATTCCCCACAGAGGATGTTCCCGTTTTTGCAGGCAACTCTTCGCTCCTCCAGTTTTGTGTCATCTGGCTCAAACATGAACTGGTAGTAGGCAAAAACCGAGCAAACATCTGGATTGCCGCCGTGCTTCCGCTGTTCCTCAACTGAGACAGCACCACCAGTAAATGCGTTCATTATTTTCCTCTTTGCGACCTTTGGCTCATCTGTGGTGAAAATCGAGGTTTCCGGGCTTGATGCTGACATCTTGGTCTCAGCACCGAGAAGCGAGGGGAAGAGCTTGCAGTGAATCAAAGCTGGCTTCGGAAATCCGAGTTTGGGTGCCACATCCCTGCAAATCCTGAAATGGGGGTCCTGGTCTATTCCACAGGGAATGAGCACATGGGTTTCCTTTTGTTCAAAGAGAGTCGGGAGAAATGCTGGTGCAGATTGAAGTGAGGTGTAGAAAATCTCGCCAATGTTGTTGCTGTTTTCAAGTCCAAAAACTGCTCTAACCGTTGAAAATGTGATCTTTTTTGCCACTCTTGCAGCAACTGGATAAAGGGTTTTTATATATTCAGTATCAAGAAATATCCTGGTCTTATCCGCTGGAAATCCCAGCGCAATTATGTCAAGGATGTTTTCATATGCCATTTTCTTTGTATCTTCAAGGGTAAGCTCCTCCTTGAAATAAAATTTCTCGTCATCTGTGAGCTGGAAAAGAAGCACTGAGCCAGTTTTTTCCTGAATGTATTTTGTAAAAATCCAGGGCAGGAGATGGCCAAGGTGGGTATGCCCTGATGGCCCCCTTCCTGTGTAGAGATAGAATTTTTTTCCGTTTTCAAACTGGTTAAGGATGAGTTCAAGGTCACGATGGGAGAAAAAGATGTCTCTGCGGAGATACTGGTGGAGTTCTCCGAAGTCCCTCTTGATTCTCTCCTTCATGGCCTCATCAATCTTGCTTGTTCCGAATTCCTGGATAAGTTTCTCATAGTCAACCTTTCCTGTGACCTCCCAGGGCGTTACCTTGTAGCTCTCGTCCATGCTCCCACAAATGTTGAGTTGTTGTTAAATTTTTCTCCTCTCCTATTCCTGAAAATCTGGAGATTTTCCCTCGTATAAAAATTTCCTGGTAGCTTCAAGCATCCTGTTCTCCCTGCCAAGAAACTCTGCAAAGGTGTAAATGTCTGGATGTGCATAAACCTGAGCACATCTTTCCCTGTATGCCAAA
>JAWACX010000188.1:0-3780 GCA_038896575.1 Thermoplasmata archaeon | reverse complement strand
GCCTTTTTAGAAACTTTTATCTTCAGGTAAATTTATATGTAAATCGTGGCAGAAAGAGAAGAGCTCCCTCCAGTGGAAAAATGGATTGAGGCCCAGAACTTCACCACAACCAAAGAAATTCCAGTGCCTCCATTGCTCTCAGACCAGGTTATTGGTCAGGATGAGGCAGTGGATGTGGTGAAGAAAGCGGCAATTCAGAAAAGGCATGTGCTGCTTATAGGTGAACCTGGGACAGGCAAGTCAATGCTCGCCCGTTCAATGGTGGATTTCTTACCCCGTGAGGAACTTGAGGATGTTCTAGTTTATCACAATCCAGCAGACCCAAATGAACCCTTGATTCGTACAGTTCCTGCA
This sequence comes from Thermoplasmata archaeon, assembly GCA_038896575.1. Taxonomy (GTDB): domain Archaea; phylum Thermoplasmatota; class Thermoplasmata; order Lutacidiplasmatales; family SKW197; genus SKW197. The sequence goes on along the minus strand of JAWACX010000188.1, from coordinate 3,426 downwards.
GGTAAAGGCAAGGAAATTGTGCAGCATGCAAAGAGGGAGGCGGAGGAAAAGAAAGCCCAGAGAGGCCTCTTTTTCATACTCATAATTGCTGTTGTAATCCTTGTGGCCGTTTTTCTCTCCTTCAAAACCACAACAGTTTATGACAATGCTACTGGAACCTCAAGAACTGAGTGGAGTTTTGACCCGATCGTGCTTTTTGCTGGAATTGTGGCAGTTGCCATGCTGATAATCGCCCTCAGACTAGTCACTCCAAGAAGTGAGAACATACACATTCCTAAGCTTCTAGTTTCCCACAGTCCTACAGATAAACCGCCATTCATTGATGCAACTGGTGCCCATGCTGGAGCCCTGCTGGGCGATGTGAGGCACGACCCCTTCCAGTCAGGTGGACTTGAAACACCGCCCCATGAAAGGGTGGAAGCTGGAGCAATTCACAAGGCGCACAAAGGTGTGCTATTTATTGATGAAATCAACATGCTGAGAATGGAGAGCCAGCACTCGTTGCTTTCTGCAATGCAGGAGAAGAAGTTTTCAATAGTGGGACAAAGCGAGCGCTCTGCCGGTGCCCTTGTAAAAACTGAGCCAGTCCCATGCGATTTTGTGCTTGTGGCAGCTGGTAATGTGGACGCAATTCAGGGAATGCACCCCGCATTGCGCTCAAGGATAAGGGGCTATGGCTACGAGGTTTACATGAACAATGTGATGCCAGATACTGATGAAAACAGGAAAAAGCTGATAAGATTCGTTGCCCAGGAAGTCTTGAAAGATGGAAAGATTCCGCATTTTGATAAATCTGCAGTTTGTGAGATTATCAGAGAAGCGCAAAGAAGGGCTGGAAGGAAAGGACAACTTACACTTAGGCTCAGGGAACTAGGTGGGCTCATAAGGGTTGCAGGAGATATTGCTAAAGCAGAGGATGCACCAGTGGTAACAGCAAAGCATGTGCTTCAAGCAAAGGCCAAGGCCAAGAGCGTTGAACAACAGATTGCCGACAAATACCTTGAGAAGAAAAGGGAGTACAAAACCTTTAAGGTTTCTGGCTCTGCAGTTGGGGTTGTGAATGGACTTGCGGCCATTGGTGCAGATATCTCCATGGCAGAGTATTCCGGTGTTGTTTTGCCAATTGTAGCTGAAGTTACACCTGCGCACACCAAGTATGGCGGCAAAATTATTGCCACTGGAAAGCTGGGAGAGATTGCGAAGGAAGCAGTCCAGAATGTTGCCGCCCTGATAAAGAAGTACACTGGAGAGGACATCTCCAACCATGATATCCACATCCAGTTTATCGGTACATACGAAGGAGTGGAAGGAGATTCTGCCTCCGTCTCCGTGGCTACCGCTGTAATTTCCGCGCTTGCAGGTGTTGAGGTAATGCAGGATGTGGCAATGACTGGTTCATTGGATGTAAGGGGGAATGTGCTGCCGGTCGGGGGAATCACAGCAAAAATTGAGGCTGCAGCAGAGGCAGGAATAAAGAAGGTGATTATCCCTAAGGAGAACCTGAAGGATGTGCTGATTGATGATAAATACAAGGATAGAGTGGAAATTATTCCTGCCGCCACGCTAGGGGATGTGCTGAAGGCATCACTAGTGGGTCCAAGAAAAGAATCCCTGCTCAAAAAATTGATGAGTTATGTGTCTGAAACTCCACTTACTCCTATTACCCAGCCAAAGGAAAACCTCAACAGAGGTGTCTAATTTGAGGAAAGGTAAAAAGGAAAGAAAGAATGGGGCTGAAAAAGGCAAGAAAACCAGAACAAGTTTCCCTATAGAGGATGCATTTTCACGGCCAGAGCCACTAGAGTGCTATGTGTTCAATGATGCACTGGACCCGTTGCTTGATGACGGTGCATGCGAGCACTGCAGATTTTTTCTTACAACACGGTGCCCCCATGTGGATGAGTTTATTGAAGAGGTTGAAGATATGGAGTTAGACCTATGAGAGCCCTGTTTGTTGGTAGATTTCAACCCCTTCATCTCGGGCATCTGAAAGTCGTGAATTTTGTGCTTAACAGATGCGAGGAACTAATTCTGGGGATAGGAAGTGCCCAGTACAGTCATACCCCTGAAAATCCCTTCAGTGCTGGAGAACGGTTTGAGATGCTTACAGCGGTTTTGAAGGAGAAGATGGCGGCCATAAAAATATTCATTGTCCCTATTACCGATGTGCACAACCACAATCTCTGGGTATCCCATGTAGAGTCCCTGGTGCCCAGATTTGACTTAGTGTACGCAAGTAATCCCCTTACAGAACTCCTTTTCTCAAAGAGGGGCTACAGGGTAGAGCCAGTGCCGGTTTATGATCGAACTACATTTTCCTCAAGCGAAGTGAGAAGGAGAATGGCTCTCGGAGAAAACTGGGAGGAACTTGTACCACCAGAGGTTGCGAATTACATTAAAAGGATTGATGGAGTTAAGAGAGTAAAAGTCCTGTATGAGTGGTATGCAACCGATAGAAGAAATAAGTGAGGTGTTGAAACAGAAGAAGCTGAAGCTTGGTGTAGCTGAGTCGTGTACTGGTGGTGCTCTCTCAAATGCAATTACAGACATCCCCGGGGCCTCACAATTTTTTGTGTTGGGTGTTATTGCCTACTCTCAGGAAGCAAAGAAAGAGGTGCTTGGAGTAAATCCAGAAACTATTGAAAAACATGGAGTTGTGAGTCCGGAAGTTGCAGGAGAGATGGCACAGAATGTGAAAAAACTCGCAAAGGCAGATGTAGGGATATCCACAACTGGGTTTGCATCGCCCGGAGAAGGAGTTCCTGAAGACAAAGTGGGTTTGGTCTATATCGGGATATGTGCCAGAAATCTCACTGTGGTTGGGAAAAAGTTTAGCGGGGAACGGGTAGAGATAAAGAATGCAGTTGTAAATTATGCTATTAAAAAATTATTGATAATAATTAAAAAAGAGTTTTAGAAAAAATTTTTACCTTACAATCGCCCCACAATAGGGACATACTACGAACTCAGCACTTATCTCTTTTCCGCACTTGGGGCACAGCTTGCCAACAGGCCTCTCTGGTGGTTGCTCCACTGCTTCTGGTCGCTTTATAACCTTCTTTGGTGGCACAGGTGCCGGTGGTACCGGTGGTTGCTGGACCGGTGCTGCTGGAGGTGCCTGAGGTGGTGTAGACTTCAGCACAACAGGCTTTGAGGGGGGTGGGGCATAGGCAGGTGTTGGAGCTCTGGGTGGAGGCACAGATGGCTGGGTGGGTGGTGCGTACACCGGTGCAGGGGGCTGATAGGCCTGTTGTTGTGGAGGTCTGTATTCAGGCCCAGGTGGTGTGTAGGCTGGTTGTGTTGGTGTCCGTGCAGGTGCTATGGCAGTGCCGCATCTGTAGCATATCTTTGCACCTTTCTCATTTATTGCACCACAACTCGGACACTTTGTAGTTTCTTTCCTGGCTGCCTCCTCCTTATGCAGCC
>JAWACX010000187.1:0-3785 GCA_038896575.1 Thermoplasmata archaeon | reverse complement strand
TGCTGGGTTGCAAAGTACATCTGAGGAGAGACGCCTCCGCCTGCTTTTGTAATCACATCCTCATTCACCGCTTTCACATACTCCTCTGGAAGTTTCGCAATCTCAGGATACTTGTATTCCATCACCTGAAGAACGCATCCCAGCTTGGAGATTTCAGGCAAGAGAGCCCTTTGAATCTCCACAACTGGAAACATCAGCCTTTTCTTTGCAGGAACGCTCCCTATCTTTGTATCCACTCCCAGGCTTCTAAGGGCATTCCCGAGTTCATTTATGTCTGTTGTTACAATATAGACCTTCACCTTGTCCTCCTTTGGTCCACTTAGAAGCTTAGGAGGTACCTTCTCAGCCAATCCGGGCACATTTGTTTCCTGCGCTGCATTCACTGGTGTTGTCAAAACTATAAGTGCCGCTGCAATCATTGCACTCACTACCAATATACTTCCTATCTTTCTCAGCATTTTAAGCCTCCTGTTGTCTGCACCCATACATCTGTGCTATATATAGATTTTGTTCAAATTTCCTCTCCATTACCTCATCACTCGTGCTCCTTGCAACTGAAAGGAATTTATTCTTGTGTATTTGAAGAATATAAAATGGGTTTAGGTAAAGAGAAATGTTCTCTGCGCAAGTCACACTAGATTCTGTTGCTCGGCCACTCATCCCTGAGACACAATCCCACCAAAATCTTTATATTATCCCCGCATTTAGTTGCATTATGGTAAGAACTTTCGTGAATTCCGGGAGAAAAATGGCATTTGTTGGAAAATTTGGAGCACTATTCAGCGTATTTCTCCTTCTAGCCACACTCTTCAACTTGCCTGCTGGTGGGGAGGAGGGCAATGGAAAAAACCTTGAAAATCTGGAACAACCATTGGAAATACAGGAAGAAACAATTTTTGAGGAAACCCTTTACAGAATCAACACGAGCTTAATTGTGAGGAGCGGTGCAACTCTGGTTTTGAGAAACTCTACGGTTGTTTTCGAGCAGGGGAACACAATACCTGACCTTCTAGTGGAGTACGGTGCAACCCTGAGACTGGAAAACTCGGTGATAAAATCCAACTCCACAAAATACAGGTTTATTGTTCACGGCACCCTCTTCTGCGAGAACTCCACGATACTGGGAACCTGGGCTGGTGAGAACTATGGCGGCTTGATTTTAAACACAAACTCAGTCCAGATTAGAAACTCTACAATTGGAGATACAGAAATAGGTCTCTATCTCCCTGGCATGGGAAACAGAACCTTGCTCGTGGATGATGCCCAGAACGAAACAGCGGAAAAATTTTATTTCTCAATCCTCTCAAGCACAGGCATCGGTTTTGATTACTGGTGTGTTGAGGAGAAAGGAGTTCCAACAGAGCTAAAAAACTACTCAGTTGTGCTCTGGTTTACTGGTAGTGGTGCAAGGGGCACACTAGATACCACAGAAACCCAGCTCCTTTCAGCCTATCTCAACAACTCCGGCAAATTAATTCTCACAGGACAGGGAATAGGGAGGGACATAAACTCCACATACCTTTACAGCGTGCAGCTGAATGCAGCTTACGGTGGTGTTGCTGGCTCCCGCGAGATTCTCGGAAACGGATTTCTTGAAAACTTCAGTGGCTGGATAAACGCAAGATACCCATTGAGCCATGGCTGGATAATTACACAGCCAGAAAATGCAGTGCTCCAGTATGGTGATGGAAGAGCAGCGGGAATTGGCGTGAAATCTGAATACATGGTATTTTACACAGAATTTTCGTTGGAGTGTCTTGAGGCTGAGACTGCCAGAAATCTACTTCTAAAAGTGTTTGACTGGTTTGGAGTATTTGTGGGTGCACCTGAGGCAGTGCTCTATCACCAGGACTTTGAATCCTTCAACGGCACGGGATGGAATTTCACGGATGGAACTGGAAATGGCACATGGGGTCTAAGCGATTATAAGGCAATAGGAAAAAGGAGTCTCTGGTGTGCAGGAAATGCAAGCACAGATGCTGAGAGCATTGCACTCCAGGAAAGTTTTGAAGGGTTTAACGGGAGCACTGACCTCCAGCCCTACAACGGTGAAGATGCATTCGGTTTAAGCGCTTATAGAGTGGCTGAAGGAAATTACTCCCTCTGGTGTGCCGCACAGGGTAGCCAGTGGGAGGATGAAGGGGTTTATGTTGCCTTTGAGGACTTTGCAGAATTTCATCTTAAGGCCTATGATAGGGACATGGCATCAGGTCTTGACCACTGGGGGGTTGTGAATGGCAAGGCCTGGTGTGCTGCAGACGGTGATTCAAGGGCATCAATGAACCTAAGGAATTGGTGCTATGATAACTTCATGGATGCAGTAATGTATCTCCCTGTCTCAATACCCTGTGATTTCGCTATCCTTTCCTTCAGCCTTGAACTCAAACTTGGAACTGGTGACTTTCTTGAAGTTGGGTATTCTTCCTGCGGAAAGGACATAGCTGTGAGAAAATATGAGAGTGATAGAGCCGGGATAGAGAAACTTTTCATTTCCAGATTTGCGGAAGCCGTTTACTTCAGATTTGTGAGTGACGACTCTAATGTGAGTGGAGGTGCATGGATAGATGATGTAGAGGTGCGGGGTTACAATTACACAACCTACCTTTCCACAGAGTTTGGAGCAGGTTTGGAGGGTTGGAAGAGCTATGATGTGGATGAGCGGAGCGGCTATGATACATGGGGCGTTGTAAGAAGGGGAGAGAGTTTTGAGGCATGGTGTGCAGCATCTGGAACTCAAAGCTCGCTCCCTGAACCCTGTTATTCCACGATTTACACAGAAAATTTTGATTACGGGCTTGTTAACTGGAGGAACAATGGAACTGCAAGCTGGACGCTTGATACAAGGAATCTCAGTGCACCTTTCTCGGCAATTGCAAGAATCTCAGATAACTCAACTGTTTTTCCCCAGACTGCCCTCCTTGAAACTGACATAGATGCCAGAGAAACCAGAAGCCAGAAATTTGAGTTTGAGCTTCTTTTCACAAAAGCCTCAGAACACACAAAATTTTTCCTTGAGGTTTTTGAGGGAGGGGAGTGGAAAGAAGTTTATGCGCAGGTTGAGGAGTGCAAACGCTGGACCCACTGCAGTTTTGTTACCGCAACACCTTTCACAGCAATCAGATGCGGACTCAGGGGCAATGGTGAAGTGTATGTGGACAATTTTGCATTATCGGTAATAAGGTGCGTTCCAAATACTTTGGTCTGGAGATACGACAGTTTCATGGACGCCTCGCTTGAGCATGAGGTAAACTTTACAGACTGGGAGCAGGTTGAGATTGGGTATACCCTCTTTTATAATCTCTCAGAACGAGACATGCTCTGCTTTGAGGTGTGCAGGGGCACATGGGAGCCGCTGAGAACTTACCGTGGTGCCCTGACTGCCGGGCCCATCACAGAGAGTCTCTCCCTGCCCCTCAACGCTACAGCCGTGCGGTTCAGATTTATCTCTGACAGGGCAGGGGAGGCCTCCGGTGTTTTTATCAAAAACATAAGGATTTACGGGATAAAAAGTATTCCAAACCTTGAGGCCAGGAGGGCTGAGAGAGGTATGGAGACCACATTTCAGATTCCAGTTAACCTCAGAAACTACACCTCGGCATACCTTTCATTTCTCCTCTGGCTTGATCTGAGTTCCGAGCAAAGCCTTCTCCTCAGCGTTGAGAACTCCACATCCTCGCTCCTCCTTGCAAATTACACATCAGGCAGTGCAGACCAGCGAAAATGGGTCTCGCAGAAACTGGACCTGACAGATTTTGCTGGTGCCGAAATTCTCCTGAAATTCGTTT
>JAWACX010000186.1:0-3806 GCA_038896575.1 Thermoplasmata archaeon | reverse complement strand
AATTTCTATCAGGATGGGCATAATGGTATGCACCTATGTAAATCCCGGCTGCCTTTGCATTTCTCATGTTTGTACTGAAGGTGGGGTCTGTATAACTCACACCTTCTGTTGCTTTTGTGAAAGCAAAGTAATACCCTGCATTCCGAACTGCACCCCAGTTTATTGTCCCCTGCCAGTGCGAAACATCAATTCCATTTAAGCGACCACCTGGTGGTGGCGGTGGTGGCGGCGGTGGAGGTGGCGGCGGCGATGAACTCCCATTCTCTGTAGTTCCTGCAACAATCCAGTTGTCAGTACCTATTACTTCAAACTCTATTCGAACAATGCCATTATATATTCCTGCACCCACAGCACCCAGAAGTGAGGCATGGGCATTGAGCGTGCTTTCAGTTCTCGCATCCCCCAGATAATCGTAGTTCTTCCAGTGATTAATCACCTTCATTGCGTTGCCAACATTGGTCGGGTAGGAGGAATACAGTGCAGTGGGAATTTCTGTGTTTCCGAGATTGTAGACAATCTGGCGGATGTGGTTGATTGTGCTCACCAAATAGCTCTTTATGTACTCAGTTGTCCATGTCTGTCCCGGGAAGTAGCTCACAACATACTCCTGTCTGTAGGTCTTGCCTCCGAGAGTGTACTCAAAGAAAATTCCGAAACCCTGTCTGCTGGCTAACTCGTTCACACACTTTGAATAAACATCACCAAGTGAGTACTTCAGGAATACGCACAGGTCCTCCATGTTTGCCTTCAAATACTGCATGTTGTTTGTGAAGGCATTCGCAACATTGGATGGCATTGTGGAAGTGCCAATAACTATCGCTCCCACTTTTAGCTGTATTGTCTGATGGAGATAGGGCACATAGATCCCGTTCAGCGTTCCACTCCATTCTGCAATTGTGGGCTTTCCGCTTGGCACCTCAATCTGGCTTGTGAATTTCTTGCCAAAATAGGTGTTGTGGGCTGTCAAACTGTATTTTCCAAATGTGCCTGATTTTGGCTCACTCGTGTCATTGAAATCAAACTCGGCAGTGGTGTATTTCAATTCATTCCTCAGATTCGCATAGTCAATTTTTGCAGCAAAGTACTTGCTCTTGTAATCAAGCACTTTTGAGCCGCTCCTGAATGTGGCATCAAAGCCATAGAACTTGATGTTGTAGGTGCTCACCCTTCCAGCAGAGTAAACTGCATTGAACCGCTGGTCAAGCTGTGAAAGATACCCGGAATTTGCTGCGTCTCGCAGCAAGATTGAGTTTGTCTTCAGCACATCCGAAATTATCTTTGAAAGATGGACTTCCTGCTCAACCCCTTCATCCAGATAGTTCATCAGCAGAATGTTCATTCGCATGTCCCTGTCCATTACCCAGTCCGCTGCATCCTTCATCCCTTCGATTAACTCCACAAACGGCTTGCTTATGAACCAGGGGTCAAACGAGTCATCCTTGGGCGGGATCCCAAAGTAGCCCCTTGTCATTGGATAGTCAATATCATACGCAAGCCATCTTGATTCAAGATTCCAGCCAGAGTAAACCACAACTGGAAAACTCAGGTCAATGGTAACTGTGTTGTTGTAGATTGTCTGCACATGGGTGGAGCCCTTCAGCAAGGAGTATCTTAACGCGTTCACTGTGATTCTTACACTCCCTGTAATTGTGACATCCCACTGGGTTGTGAAAGGTGCATCACCCATGTTGTGCTCAACATCCTGCGCATCCACATAATGCACTCCCTTTGTTGGAATTGTAATCTGGACATTTATGCCAGAGCCAGGCGAGAGCACAGCTGGTGTCTGCTTCACTCTGAGTTCCTCGTGGAGAATGCTTCCATTCTGGGCTGCAGTAGTCAGATTGTTCTCCCAGAAATCATAGACCATTCTGTAGTTTGTCTGTTCAAACAGCACAATGTTGCTTAAATCAGCATTGTCCCTTATGTGATTGAGTGTGGTCTGCATTATGTTTTCCACCCAGCCACCCTGCTTCATCAGCGCAACCACGAGACAGGTGTTGGAGCTTGAAGTGCCAATGAATTTAGTACCAATATATTCTCTTATGAACCGATAGTAATTTTCCTGGTATGCATGCATGTCTGTAACCTCATCCATGTGCTCCTTCATATCTCTGGTTACATCCATAAGGAGACCATTCCTTCCAACTGTGTCTTCAACTGCCTCTCTGATGTCTGCCATGATGTGGTCCCATATGTTCTGGTCAGTCCATTCCGCATTCACCTGGGCAAGAATGATCATTTTTGGAATACTGCAGCATGGTGGCCTGCCACTCCATGCTTCATCATGCCAGGACATCCGTCTCGGATCAGCGTAGCTGATGCAAACTCTCATAAAGGCATCTCTTAGCAGGTCGGTCTTGAATTCAAAGGCACCATCCGGGTTATACCAATCACTTCTCTGGACTAATGGTGGGAAACCCCTTATCGGGAATGGGCTAAAGTCCTTCAGTGCACTCATCACAAGATTCACAACCATCTCGTACCACAGGTCCACTGTTTCCTGTGTGATTGCGTAGAGATAGCCGGTTCTCGGATTGGTCTGTTCACGGTGGTAAGCACCATACCTCCACCAGTTATCTCTTACACTGAACGAGCTGGAATAAGAAGCCATGTCATTTATTCCTTGCTTGATTGGTCCTGTGTTAATCAGATAGTCGGAGTGATTGAGGAGAATCGTGGTTTTATCACTTGGATTGACCTGCAGATTTGTATTTTCCAAATTGTGTCGCTTTGAAATGTCATAAGCCATGTAGTCCATAAAGCCCTTGTTGCTCCTGTCATCTACACTCGGAGAAAGTTTCTTCATTGTTCTGTTCAAAGCCTCCAGAATGTCATAGAGTGTATCGAAGTAAGGTGTACCACTCCTTGCATGTTTCTTGATTAAGGACTCCTTTACAAGGTAATACCTGTAAAGTCTGTTCCCAATACCGCTGAAATCATCCCAGGTCTCAACCTTGTAGGGCTGAGCATCCAGGTTAGGCGACCCTGATTCTCCAAGAATAAGGTCCCTAGTGTCTGGAACACCATAGGCATGTACATACCATGTACCGCCTGGAAACACAGTGTATTTGCCAGCAATCAGCTTTCTGTGAACAGGACAATACGCCCAATAGAAGCCAGACATCTCGTTTATGTAGGCAGAACTCTGGTAGTCCCCTATGCTCTCTGCAAGCCCCAGCCACTCCCTGAATTTACCGAGCCAGATTTTGAGCATTGCCTTGGCCCATGCCTCTCCCTTTCCCTTTGCTTCATTCCAGTCACGGAATGGCTCCTTCAAAATCGGGTCTGCAAAATAGTCAGTGTTCGGGTCCCAGAAGATTGTGAGCAATTCAAACGCAAATCTATCTGCAAAGGAGTAGATGCTCTGGGCCAAAATCTTGCCTGTGTCTATCTTCGTGTCCTTGATGTTCTTGTACAGTGCCCAGATATCAGCTGCATCAACCGTTCCATTCTTTACCCATGAATCAAGAAGAGCACTGACACCAAGCTGGGCTGCAGCATCCCTATCATAGTCCCTGAAGTATCTGGCAGAGAGCAAGAGCATCGCAAGATTAACTGCAATCTTCGCATCATCTTGAGTAAGCACCTGCTCCTTTGGATAACTGTAAATTCCATAGCCACCACCAGCATAGCCAAGCAGCACTCTATACTGGGCTATTGTGGTTAAAATGAATTTTGTCAACCTTCCCAACTCTCCAAAGTCACCAAATGAAGTCCTTGACAGGAAATCGTAGGCATTTCTCATCATTGGCAATGCAGAATACAGATTCTTATCAAACTCCATTGTCTTTGTAAATATGTAG
>JAWACX010000185.1:0-3810 GCA_038896575.1 Thermoplasmata archaeon | reverse complement strand
ATTGCTCTCATTGTGCCGTCGGTCATTGCCATGTATAACCCGAAACAGAGGAAGAGGACCAGGAGAAGAATGAGAGAATGCACAAGGGCAAAGCAAAACATCACTCCTGCAAACAGGATGAAGCCAGCCACAAGCATGTTTTTCCTTCCCATTCTGTCTGAAAGAATGCCCATGGGGTAGGCAAAGGAAGCATAGGCAATGTTCATCAGCACATAAAACCCAACTTCCACATACACCGGTGTTTCAAGGACCTGATGGGCGCGGAGGAGCAGAAAAGCAATGCTGAAATTTCCAATGCTGAAAAGCCCAACAGCGAGAACAAAGCACCTGAAGTTAGGTGGGAATTTTTCAAGTGAAAGCGAAAATTTTCTTGAGGGTTTTCCCCGGGTTTCCCGCACAAAGAGAATTACAATTACTGCAGCAATGCCAGGAATGGCGGAAACCAGAAACACCAGCCGATAAACATCCATTGCAGTCCCGAAGGCAAGGAGCACGATGAGGGCAATTAACGGTCCAACAACTGCACCGCTGGTATCCAGTGCTCTGTGCAACCCGAATGCCCTGCCCCGGTCACGCTCTGCTGAGGAGTCTGCAATTATACCATCTCTGGGTGTGGTCCTTATTCCCTTCCCGACCCTGTCAACCACCCTTACACCCAACACATGCAAGGGTGAGGTTGCAAGGGCAAGCAGGGGTTTTGTGAGATTGCTTATGGAGTAGCCAGATAAGACAAAAATCTTCTTTTTTCTGATCTTATCCGCGTAAATCCCGGATAGGAGCTTGAGAAAACTTCCGGTGCTTTCTGCAATTCCCTCCACAATGCCTATCACGAGCGATGTGGCACCAAGGCCTGCAAGAAAGAACGGGAGCAGGGGAACGAGCATTTCGGTGCTCATGTCTGTGAGAAAGCTCACAATGCCCAGCAAAATTATGTTGATTGAAAGTCCAGCAACCAACTTGGATTTTGGCATTTGATGGGGAGATTGGAAAAACGGATATAAACCATTCGGGTGAGTTTTTCCTCCCGCTCCTCTGGCAGGTAACACCGGGCTTAGCCTCTGTGCTCACAGTATTTCATGTTTTCCCATTTTCCGTGCATCTCACCAGGGATGTGGGCAGTATCAGCCCTCACATAATCTCGCTCATACCTCAGCCTGCACAGGAGTTCCTGAGGCAGTGAATGAATTGCAACAAAAAGCCCGGCTCTACGGACCACATCGTAGGGCGTTAAATCTGCCACCATGCTTTGTGTTGCTGCAAGCCATGCAGGTTCAGTGACCTCCCAGCCTTCAGCACCATACAGGGAGCCAAGACCAAACTTTCCGAAATTGGACCGAAAATTGAGAAACTCAACTACAAAGAGGTTGAACAGCTTTTCTCTTTCCTGCTCCATATCCCAGTACAATTTTATAAGCTCAATCAGGGCATGTGCAGCATAAACTGTGCACTGGAAAGTGACACGGGTGTCAATTATATCCCAGAACCTGGAGCAGGAGCGATTTGCAGCCAGAACATTGTAATATGCCCTTGCAGCCCTTGCAATTCTCTCATGATTCCCTGAAAAAACCTATTGTCTGGCTGGCGATGGAATCATAGGTCAAAAGTGACTTTTCAATCCCGGCTGCGAGATAGATTGGCTTGAAATAAATGCGGTTATAGAGAACAAGAAAATTCGCTATTACATCCTGGTTTTTGACACCTGTTTCAGAAGAAATCAGCTCGAAAACCTTATTTCTGACAGCCCTTGTAACAATGTAGAGGAACTGGTTATAACCCTGCTTCCAAACCTGGCTGACTTTCTGGCGTCCTATGCGCCTTGAAATCACCTTCCCGTCTGAGCGCCGCATTCCTATCCAGCGAGTATCTGAAGTTTTTCCGTCTATGAGGAGGTCTGCATAATCCGACCAACTGGAGTTTTCCTTTATCAGAGCCTGGAAATCTTTTGTTTCACCCTCTCCCTCCCATCTCTTCAACCCATCAGTTAGTTTCATCTGAATGTAGTGCGGTATAGCAACTGGATTTATTCCTGCGTTTTTTAAGGCTATAAACAGGGTGCGGAACTTTTCAACCTGCTTTGCATTTGAGACGAGGCTTTCAAGGTCGCTCGAGAGGGTAAGGAGATAGGGGACCTGCTCGGTCTCCTTTATTTCGTCCCTCTTCATCAGGATTTTACTAACAATGTCCTCAGCAAATTCTTCAGTTTTTATGTCGGCGGTGCTGAATGCAAAAATATCGCTTATCTCTGGACTCCTCCCGAATACAAAAACTTTTGTGTCAGCCACTTCTATGTAGTTGAGGGAATAGAGATAATGCTCATACCTGGGTTCAAGGAACTGGCGCTTGTCAAGGATAAAATACAGCTTTGGCTTTCTTGTGCGGAGATGGGGAAGATGGTAGAAGATTGAGGCGAAACTTTCTGTCACTATACGGGCGGTTTCAAGGGTGTAGAGGTTTTCTGGAAGCCAGACTCCATAGGGCTGGATTAATCCAGTCTCATTTCTGTAATTTTCAAACGCTGTGAGTGTAATGTCCCACATTGCCCTGGTGATTATCATCTGATCCATACGGTGCATCAGGGAAAGCGGGGGGTGGAATGGAGGTGTTGAAACAAACTCCACATTTTTTTTGAAAATTGAAAGCAGGTCCAGTAATGCAGAAATCCCGAACTTATTTGCATAAGAAACAAGGGTGAATGGTTCAATATCCACTGTGACTACCTTCTCATTGCTACCCCCGAGCTTGTTGAAAGCCTCTGGGAACAACCTGTAACCGTTGAGAACAGCATCAGTCCAGTTATGCCCGTAAACAACATTTCCAGCAACTTCCAGTGTCAGGGGTGATTCTCTCTCAACAGTTTTTATCGGCTCAAAAGGAGAAGTGTCCTCAAGCAGAATCACATCGCCTGGTTGGTATCCATGCAAATGGTATCCCACATGAAGATACATTTACATGCCCTTGGCTCTTGGCTTTTCTGCAACTTCATCATGAAGCTCGGCAAATTTTGTCTCAAGGTTCTTTGCAGCCTTTTTTATGATTGTCTGCGGCTTTGCCTCCCTTATATCCTTAACCTTCACATAAATTTCATAGTTGGAGATGTAGGGATGAGGCCTGATCGCCCTTGCCTCCTCCACATTTGCATCGGCTAAAATTTCCTCTAAGAGGGGCATCACAATTGTCTCATCCGCACCGAGAATTTCAAACCTTATGCTCTGCTTCTCCTTGGATATCAGATTTATTTTCATCGTCATATGTTGCACCGTGCATCAGAATAACACAGGTAGTTTTAAAACTTTCTGATAGTGCACGAAACCCACACAAAATTATACACAATCAGCAACCAATATAAACCCCAACGCCTATCTCTCCTCTGTGAAACCATGAGAAAAGTGCTGGGGCTCTGGATTGTTTGTGTGTGCCTTTTCCTTCTATTTCCCTCACCGAACATGGCAAATGGAGAGACCACAGTCGCCTGGGACACAAACCTGGATTTTGGCCAGGGTGTTATTGAAAACCTCACTATTGCTGGCACTGGAACCTCTGCAGGGCTTGGAATGAGCATGGTCAATGCCTGGGCCAGAGTGAATTTTTCAGTACAGCCCCCGGCAAGGCAGGGTGTGGCTCTTGCATCTATCCCGCAGGGCTTTCTTGCTTTTGGTGGAAAAAATGGAAATCTATTCTTTAATGATACCTGGGTGTTTACAAATGGAGCCTGGATAAGAAAGGAGGGTGCAAATGCACCGTCTCCAAGGGCCTTTTCGGCAATTGGCTACTCTTCTGATGGAACCCTTTACCTCTTTGGCGGAAGAAATG
>JAWACX010000184.1:0-3816 GCA_038896575.1 Thermoplasmata archaeon | reverse complement strand
TTGGTAAAGGAAATACTTGAGAGAGAGCTGGGAAAGGAGGTAATGATAAGAATACTTGAGAAATTTTCATACAGCATAGACACAGTAAAAGGATGTTTTGAGTGGTTTGGAAGTGAGTGAAATACTGGATTTTATGGCATACGAAAAAATAAAAATCGTTTTTCTCATGTTTTAGTAGGGCCAGCATTTTACATTCTGCGAGAAATTTAACCATAGTAAGGTTTATATACTGCGAAA
Source organism: Thermoplasmata archaeon (assembly GCA_038896575.1). Classification (GTDB taxonomy): domain Archaea; phylum Thermoplasmatota; class Thermoplasmata; order Lutacidiplasmatales; family SKW197; genus SKW197. Next base: position 3,579 of record JAWACX010000184.1, on the reverse strand, counting down.
CTTAGGCCTAAAAATTGAGGAATATCTCAAAAGTTTTGATACCTTGAAGAATACACTGGAAGTGGACAAAACATGGCTGCAGAGAGAAACCCCAGGGCTATCTGTTTGTAATGCTACCCTCCCTGCACCTGTATAACCAGATATTGGAACATTTAACAAGAAAAGACCTGGTAAAAGACTACAGTGTCCATGATGTGCTCTGGGCTCTTTCAAAGATTTATGGTGTGGAATTAGAATTTTCAGTCCCTGAACTTGCAACATAGTTTACCAATTTTGGTAACAATATCCTTAAATATTTGTCCTACATATTTCAAATGCAGAAAATAATTTAAAAAATGCAGAAAAGAAATAACAAAACCTTCCTGTGGAAGGTGTCCTTCCACTGCAACCTTAATGAAAAGTTCGGAAGGTTTATATATGAAAAGTCCTATCTCTTTAATGGCATCGTCCTACGATGTCGGACAAAAGCCAGAAGGTGATGGGATGATTAATGAAAGGATCACAATAAGGCTCCCCGAGGAAATCATTCAAAAACTGGATGAGATAATAAAGGAAAAAGGCTACAGTAATCGGTCCGAGTTTATAAGAAAGATAATAATTGAGCAGATAGAGAAAAGTTGCAAAAAGCCAGAAATTGATGAAGTAGAGATTGCAAAGGACAGCAACAGCAGGAAAATTACAATTGAAATCTCTGAAGAGCTTTATGTGATTTTGTTGGACCTGCAATCAAAAGGATTTTTTCACGGGCCAATTGATGTGATCCTCTCTAACGAGATAGAAACTGCAATGCGCAAGCATCTGAGAGAATTGAAGGAAGAAAGAGAAAGGAACACCCAGATACTATATTCAGAAAACTCGAAGGTGGTGAGATAATGGATGGGATGCAAAAATTTAAGGATGAAATAAATAGAATAAGGGCTCTAGCAGAAACCCCTGAAATCACGATAATTGCAACAGGGTCCCTGGCAAGCAGGGTTCTAGATGTTTTTGCAGCACAAACAAAGCTCAGGAATGTAAGAACTGTAATAATTGACACATCAGAGAACATTAAGACGCTATCGAACATCCAGACAAAGGTGTTACTCCCTGACAGTTTAGATGACGCAAATACACTCGCTGCAAATCTAGCATTCCCAAGGTCAGATATCATAGTAATTCTTGCAGCTCTTGGAGGACACACCAGCAGCATTCTTGCACCAATCATTGCTGAAACAGGGCGAAGGATGGGCTGTCTTGTCATTGCAGTACCTATTCTGCCCTTCACAGTTGAAAGGGAGCGAAGGACGCGAGCTGAGCAGGTGCTCTCCTCTTTGAGACAAATCGCGGACATTGTGACTGTGATAGACAACGACCAAATTCCAAAAAAACTCAGGCTCTCAGATACCCCAAATTACACCGCAAGACGGCTCCAGACGCTCCTTGATACCCTCCTTCCATCATTACCCTTTGCAGTTGTGGAAAGACTTCTCAAGGAAATTGAAGAGGAGACAAAGAAAATCTCCATCCAGATGCAAAAACCTGCACCCCAGCAACTCATTCTTTCAGCAACTAGCACCGAGAATCGTGAGCAGAATCCAATTGAGATCGAGGAAATAATTGTGGAAAAATTGAGCGGTGGCACAGAAACGCAGGAGAATACAATACTCACCACGGAGAAGGAAAAAGAGGGTGTTGAGAGTTTCACTGTGGAAACAGCAATCTCAGAAAGACTCCGAGAGATATGCAATGAGAGAACAGAAAGTCCTAAAGAAGAAAGGCCAGAACAACCAAAGGTTCCACAGAAAGAGAAGGAACTGACACCGAAAACAGAACTGGAGAGCCGGTAAAGATTGCAGAAACCTATAATTTGCGGAAAGAGCGCTTTGAACAACCCCTCTCAAAACCCAAGTCTCGCAGTGTACAAAGATTTGCATATTCGACCATTCAAAATATTATAGATGCTGCATCTATCTTTGCTTTATGAGCGGCACATCTTTTACAATTTGGTAAATGTATTCCCAGGCTTTGTCTCTAAAATTCTTACATATTGCGTCATACCAAAATGGAAAAAGCCACGTGGACAGGTAAATGATTTATACTTCAACCGCATTTGACCAACTATGAGCAGTATTCTTGTGCACAACATAAAATATCTTCTCACAATGGAAAAGCCGCATCAGTTAAAGAAGAACATGGCAATCAGAATCGAGGGGCATGAGATTGTGGAGGTTGGAACTGAAAGGGAGCTAAAAACACGGGCAGATTTAAAAATAAAGGCAGATAGACATCTTGTGCTTCCAGGCTTTGTGAACACGCATCACCACTTTTATCAGACCCTTTTCAGGAACATGCCCCATGTGCAGAACGCAGAACTTTTTGAGTGGCTCAAGCAATCCTATCTTGTCTGGGGGAGGATAGATGATGAAGCCTTGCGTGTGAGCACAGCCACTGCAATTGCGGAACTTTTGCTCAGCGGTTGCACCACAACCTCAGACCTCTTTTATATTTTCCCGGAAGGAAAGAAACTTTCAATTGAGAGCCAGATAAAGGTGGCAAGGAAACTGGGGGTTAGATTCCACCCTTGCAGGGGTAGCATGTCGCTGGGAGAGAGCCGGGGAGGCCTTCCACCGGATAGCCTTGTTGAAGAGGAAAAGGATATTCTGAGAGATTCAAAGCATCTTATTGAAAAATGGCATGAGAAGGAACGCTATGCTATGGTGAGGATTGTTCTGGCGCCATGTTCCCCCTTCTCTGTAACCACAGAACTTCTCAAAGAGACAAAAAAGCTTGCGGACAGGTATGGGGTTTATTGTCATACCCACATTGCAGAAACGCTGGATGAGGAAAAATTTTGCTTGGAAAAATTTGGGAAAAGACCGATTGAATACATGGAGGAAACTGGTTTCATTGGGAGGAATGTATGGTATGCTCACTGCGTCCATTTGAGTGATGAGGATATCCAGAAACTTGCAGAAACCGGGACGGGTGTAGCCCATTGTCCTACATCCAACATGAGGTTGGGCTCGGGTATTGCACCTGTAAGAAAAATGCTGGATGCAGGTGTAAATGTCTCCCTTGCTGTTGATGGAAGTGGGAGCAACGATTCCTCGCACATGCTTGCAGAACTCAGACAGGCACTGCTGCTCCAGCGATTAAAATATGGGGCCTCTGGCCTGAGCGCAATTGAGGTAATTGAGATGGCTACTGCTGGCGGAGCAAAAGTGCTTGGCCGGGATGATATAGGAAAAATTGCACCAGGGATGGCTGCAGATATTGTAGGTTTTGACCTCCAGAGAATCTTCTATGCAGGGGCACACTCTGACCCGGTTGCAGCCCTTGTTTTCTGTGCAAGCCAGAATGTAGATTTTTCCATCGTGAATGGAAAGATTCTGGTTAAGGATGGAAAGCTCTTGAGTGGCGATGAAAGAAAGATTTTTGAGCGACATGAGCGCGTAGCAAAAAGGTTGTTGAAGAAGGTTTATGCTCACAATAACTGATTGCAGGGCTGTGCTCGGAAATGAACTCATTGATTGCGAAATCCAGATAGAGAACGGGAGGATTTTTGAGGTAAAGAAGATAGTTTCCGCTGGGCAAGGAGAG
>JAWACX010000183.1:0-3846 GCA_038896575.1 Thermoplasmata archaeon | reverse complement strand
AGAAATTCAGCAATTGCAGAGGCAGACCACTTCGTGAGTGTAATCATGCCCTACATCACCTCCGGCTACATGGTGCCTGCACTTGACCTTGAGGAGGGCTATTCGATTGGGAAGACCGCACTTTCACAATGGGTTAACACATTCATGAACCGGGTGAAATCAAGAACTGGTGTGACACCCGTGATTTACACGAACGCAAATTATGCAAGGAACTACCTTGACTCCTCAGTAACTGTCTGGCCTCTGTGGATTGCCCACTGGACATACAATCCTAACACCTCTCCAAGCACAGGAGTGTGGAGCACATGGTACTTCTGGCAGTACAGCGACAGGGGCAGTGTTCCAGGCATCTCTGGAAATGTGGACCTGGATGTATTCAATGGAGATTTGGCAGCACTGGAAGCAAGTTTTGTGATTCACTAAAATTTTTTTTAAATATTTTTTTCAAACTCTGTCCTTATAATTTCAAAATTTCAGTCAATTTTTTTATTGCTTCAGGTTCTAGTTTTTCTTCAGGGTTCCAGTGTTTCCTGTTTCGATGCAGTTCCCTATGGAGAACTATGCATTCTGTTGCCACTTTTACAAATGCCGTCCAGTTTACAGACATGCTTGCGGACATGTAATGCTCAAACAATTTGAGGTTAATCGTTTTCGGCAATGAATTTAGTACAATCCAGAAATCGTATTTTTCCCTGAAAATCCCTTTTGGTATCTTCTCTGGCTTTTTCAAAGAGATTGCACACCACTCTGCAAACCCTTCATCTAGATAGTCGCATAATATCTGCTCTGCTGCTCGCCTGCATTGATGCATATAGCCATGCACATGCTCGTGCACAATCTCTTGCTCTCCTGCCTTCTCATGGACATACACACCCTGTGTGATGCGAAACCCAGACGGAAGCAGGAAATCATCAGGAGTGAAAAAACCGCTCAGAAACAGAAAGTTGGGTGTGGGATTCAGAATTTTTCTATCATTCAGAGTGCACATAGCGCAGGTAAGATTATCATCCCAGAGGCATTTTTCCTGTTTTAGGAAGTTGGGAAAGGCAATGAGATTGGAATAGTATGTGACCATCATTGTATGCTGCATTTCATTCCAGGTTTCCACAAATTCAACTGCCCTCTCAAAGTCATCCAATCGTTCCATGAGGCCAGGGATTTTTGTCTTCAGCATCTCCTCGATTTCATTAATGCCAGAATGCAGCATTTCTCTGAAGGAAGGATTGTAGCAGGTGGTACCCTCTCTCTGCTCGTGGTGCTTTATGCACTCCTTCCATAATGCAATGTAGTTTTTCAGTTCGTTGGTAAGCTGTTCCACGAACCTCCGATCCCCATGAACAAATTTGTAGGCAGTCACTTGGGTAAGCAGGTTTGCATCTGCAAAGATTGTCTCATATCCAGAGTAATTCCCTGCTTGAAAAAACGCTTCAATGTCAGGGGCAAATGGGTAATTCCGTGGCTTTCTCGGCAGAATTTTCCTGAACGGAATCCTCAGCGTGCAATCCTCAATTGGCTGGTTCATCAAAATCAAAAACCCTAAATATGTTAGCCCTATTTTTCCTTTATGCTCAAACTGGGAGTTCTTGCGTCAGGCAGGGGCACGGATTTTCAGAGCTTGATTGATGCACAAAAGCAGCATTTTTTTGATGCAGAAATTGTGGTGCTTGTATCAAACAATCCTGAGGCATATGCAGTAGAGCGGGCAAGGCAGAACGGGATTCCTGCCTATGTAATTCCGCACAAGGGCAGGAAAAGAGAGGAGCATGAACGAGAAATTACTGCAGTGCTTGAAAAGCATGGCGTGGAGCTTGTTGTCCTTGCTGGCTACATGCGAACCCTCACAAAATTCTTTATCGAGCGTTGGAGAAACAGAATCATAAATATTCATCCAGCTCTGCTTCCTTTGTTCGGTGGAAAGGGCTATTATGGAATGAAAGTGCACGAGGCGGTGCTTGCAAGCGGAATGAAGGTCTCTGGCTGCACTGTGCATTTTGTGACTGAGGAAATTGATGGGGGTCCAATTATACTCCAGAAGTGTGTGGAAGTTAAGGAGGATGACACGCCAGAGACACTGGCTGCAAGAGTGCTGGAGAAGGAGCATGAAATCCTGCCCCTTGCAGTAAAACTGATTGCAGAAGGCAGGGTGAAAATTGTGGATGGAAAAAGAGTGAAGATAGAGTGGTGAGAGAGATGAGCGAGGTGCATCTGGAAAATTTCACTGTAAATACAAGGCGTGAGATGGATGTTGTGGACATAACGAGGCAGGTTGAGAAATGTGTTTCTGCCTCCGGCCTGACATCAGGCATTGTGAATGTTTTTGTGCAGGGCTCAACTGCTGCAATAAGCACGATAGAATACGAAGAAGGACTTGCGCGAGACCTCGAAACTGCTCTAGAGCGGATTGCTCCAAAGGATGCGGAATATCTTCATCATCTTCGCTGGCATGATGATAATGGGCGCTCGCATGTGCGGGCTACCATAATCGGTCCAAGCATTACCGTTCCTTTTGAAAATGGGAGGCTTGTGCTGGGAACCTGGCAGCAAATTGTGCTTATTGAGCTGGACACGCGTGGAAGAACGAGAAAAGTGTATGTGACTGTAATGGGGCGGTGAGAGATGCTGGATGTTGTTGTGGAGAAACTCAGGAAGGCAAAGAGGGTTGCAGCGCTCACAGGTGCAGGAATTTCTGCGGAGAGTGGTATTCCCACATTCAGAGGGAAGGGCGGGCTCTGGGAAAAATACGATGTGGAAAAGCTTGCAACACCAAGGGGATTTTATTCAGACCCTGCATACTTCTGGGAATGGTTTGAGGGCAGGAGAAAGGAAATGTTGAAGGCAGAGCCGAATGCTGGCCATAAAGCCCTTGGAGAACTTGAAAGGATTGTTGAGGAGTTCACACTGATTACCCAGAACATAGACAGGTTGCATCAGAGGGCTGGAAGCAAAAATGTGCTTGAGTTGCATGGAAATGCGTTCACAATTTACTGTCCAAGGGATGGATGGAGAATGGAAACCTATGAACCATTGCCCTCAATTCCGCCTTTCTGCCAGTGCGGTGCTGTGCTGCGTCCTGATGTGGTGCTGTTTGAGGAGCCACTGGATGAAGGCATTTTGAGGAAGGCGTTTGAGGCAGCTGAAAATGCAGAGGTGTTTCTGAGCATCGGGACTTCAGCAGTGGTCTATCCTGCTGCCTATCTTCCAGTTGAAGCAAAGCGAAACGGTGGATTTCTGATTGAGATAAACCCGGAGCCCACTCCATTGAGCCAGCTTGCAGATGCTGTTTTTCGGGAGAAGGCTGGAGAAATTCTGCCGTTAATTCTGGAAAGGCTAAAATGATTTTTATTTTTTTCGTATGCCATATAATCTATGGAACTTCGGAAGATGTTACGGTGGGGTCTTGATTGTAAGGCCTCGCAAACCTTTTTTACTTTTGGTTTCTCCCGCTTTCAATGGCACAAGGAGAAGAGAAAGAGGTGCAAAAAATTCAGCCAGAAGAGATGCAGAGACTCAACTTCATCTTGCCAAGGTTTCGCAACTATTATCAGCAGATAGAGCTCGGGGTTTCAGACATCCCTCATAGGGAGTTTGCCTTCATGTTCTTTGGAAAGCCGGGGATGGTGCGGCACATGAGCTTTACACCTGCTAGCCTCAAAAAATTTGTTGTGGAGAGAGTGCCAGCCCACATTTATTATTCCTCGGCTCTCTACAGAAAACCGGAGGCAAAGACAATGGAAGAAAAGGGTTGGATAGGTGCTGACCTGATTTTTGATCTGGATGCGGATCACATCCCTGGTAGTGAAAAGATGAGCTATGCTGAAATGCTGGCGAAGGTGAAGGAGGAATTCA
>JAWACX010000182.1:0-3875 GCA_038896575.1 Thermoplasmata archaeon | reverse complement strand
GGAGGCGAACAACACTAAAGGTGCTGTGCAGAAGATGAAAACTGAAGTGATGCCAAAGGTGTCAGGTGGAGAAGGGAGCTGGATACAGGGAAGTGATGCGGCAATGGAGGTAACAGCGATGGGAGAGCAATTTACAACAAGCGTTTCTGATACCAATGGGTATAGTGTCTGGCTCTATCACTCACTTCCCACACCAACAACTGTAAAATTAGAATGGGGAATGAATTTTGAAGCATGGAAAATCGAACTTTATGTGAGCAACATCCCTGGGTATAACTGGAAAGATGTAACTGGGAGCACCAGTGTAACAGTTTCTATCCAACCAAACACTCAATATACTGCACAAGTGAAGGCTCTATGGGAAGCCCAAAAAATATATTCAGACCCAATTACATTTAAGAGCACATTTGCAATTACAGGCTGTGATTTTGCCGTATTACCTGAGGGAAAGGGGTATGTATATGCATCTGGAAATATACCATTGCTTGGGTATCAGTATCTTTATTTTAGGAAGGAGAGTGGGAGTTACATAAGGAGCAGTGTAATTGCGGATGGAAGCTCGTGCAATGTGAGATTTGATGTAGTGAATTTAGAGGAGAATGTGAAATACTACTACTATGTTGAGTTGAGATGTGTTGGAAATGGTGTAGCACAGAGCGCCACATATTGTGTAGTTTATAACTCACCAGCGATTACAAATATAGTATGGGTGCCTGAGTACGAGAAAGGAAAAATAACATGGACAACAAGTGTTGGAACCACAAACAACTATATAACTTACAAAGAAGTGGATGGAACCCAGCAATGGTCTGTTACTGCAAGTGGGTCTGGGAGCACGACACACACGGCATACATTACAGGGTTAAAACCATCGGGCAAATACCAATTTACGGTCCACTCTAAATATGGAGGTTCGGAGTTAACTGGACAAAAAACTGGTGAAACGAGAATGTATGTCTCTCCATATGGAAGTATGGACATATTTAATGGAAAGGAGATTTTGTATGGGATATGGTGGACATCTACCAAAAAACCCGGTTACAAACCAGAGGTATGGTATCTCACACTCGGTACTAGATGGCAATATGTAAGTGTGGATTTGGGAAATGCCTCTTATGATGGGGCAAAATGGCGATGGTATGTATTTCTCTCCATTCCGAACCCCGAAAGAAACGCCAACATTCCAGTTTACTGGTATGTGTGGATGAAGTATGACATTGAGGGCTATGGGGTTGGTGAGATTGAACAAACATCCACGCAGAGTGACAAATGCTACAAGAACTCAGATACAGACAAACTGTTTGATTGTGAGGAAGGGTATTATGGAACAAACAAATACAACCCAGACACAGATTATGATGCCATTTCAGACTATGATGAAGTGCAAGGAGTTGTAAAAAGGTATGTGAGGGACTGCGGAGCAAAAGGTTATCTATTTTATCTCCAACCACCCCCAGGTGGCTATTCAAGGATCTTCAGTTATCATACAAATCCACTCATTGCTGATACAGATGGGGATGGAAAAAAGGATTCAGCTGATCTTGTACCATTGGATTATGATATGGATGGAGATGGGTATCTTTCTTCATTGTGGTTGATTTTGCCGAAAATATATGTCCCTGGATGGGGATTGATAAACAATCCCTACTATCTACAGAGGCTTGCAAGTGCAGTAAGAAATGATAGATGGCTAGTGAAAACTGACCAGGGATATATAGAAGATGAAGATATAGATGGAGATGGTATAGACAACAACGCCGATCCAGATGATGAAGGTGATGGAATGAGTGATTATTACGAGTGGTTATATGGCATTGCCTATGGTGGATGGCAGCATCTTTTGATTTACAATGCAAGATATGCTATTTTGGTAGGGGGCGGTGGCGTGAATCCTCCATCAAGTACAGAAGATGCAAACATTCCAGCTTTCTGGATAGATACCTATACCATGTACAACAAATTGGTAGAGGGATGTGGATATTTACCTGAAAATGTAGAACTTCTGTATTGTCCGTGGTTTGTGTTTACATATGTCTCTACTTTTTACGAGGATTGGGCCCCCAACGCCAAGGTAAGAGTGGATTTCGGCAATTGGGAAACTATTCCTGTTGGTGAATCTTGGAAGATTGGACAAACGATTGAAGTATCCTATGATGGAGGCTATCTCTATTATAGAGACACAAACAGTTATAATGGGGTTATTAGATTGAGATTTCTACGAGGATGGGGTGGTGACTTGATAGTAGACAGGTATGGGTATTATTGGCAGGATTATTCCAATCATAATCAAGCTATAGCTGGGGAGGCTACATACGAAGATTTCTGTACATCGCTTTCCTCGATTGGCAAGAAAATCACAGAGAACGATTTCATTACAATCTTATTCAATCAGCATGGATTTAATGGTGGCTTGGAGTTCCGACTGATAGAAAAGACTATTAAAGACCACTACGATATATATAAAGTGATAATTGAGGGTAGTTGTATATGGTGGGAGGATATTGAATCTCAAATAGATTCAATGATTTCAGAGTATGCAAGAATGGTTATCGTAGTTCAAGCATGTTATAGTGGAAGTGCCATAACTCATCTTGCAGGAGATAAAAGAGTAGTAGTAACTTCTGCAACGGAAAATGAAGTTTCTTGGGGAGAACTAGGAACATATGATCATTGGGCTTTCCTTTGGGAAGGAAAGCATAACTGGTGGGATGTACATCCTGGCTTTATACCTAACATGGGTTCCATCATTCAGCCTTTCTCTGTTGGTTGGGCTTTCAAAAAAGGATTTGATGCAGCCCAAATGAACAAAATAGAGGCGTGGGGCTGGATAATCATAGATGGTAGATCTACCCCCCAGATTTCAAATATAGCTCTAGCAGATTCTACATACTGGTAGGTGATGAGTATGAAAGAAATAACGAAAACAATAATGATAATACTGGTGATATTAATAGTAACGCTCCTTTCTCTGTATGCATACAGTGTGTATTTGGCCCCGTACTTGCTGAAGAGGACGCCTAGGCAAGTTGTGTTGAAGCCCATATCAAACGAGAGCTTTGTCATTTATCAAATAGAAGTGTCCGGATATGAGCCACAAGATTATTATTTATATGAAAAGAGGATAAATTACGCTTTAACAAGGGAAAATGATACGGGTGGACTTTTTGAGCTCGAAAAGGGCAAACTTTCGGAAATTAGAGACAATCCATCTGAAGGATACAATGTCACATGGCTTGATTGCGATAGAGACCATCACCTTACACAAGACGATAAAATCCTGATTAGTAAATCAGGTGGGAAAGCGGGTATGGTGAGGAATGGGGATTATTTTATGATATGGAGCGACACATGGTCCTGGTTATGTAGTATTTGGGTAGGCAAAGCAAATGCAACTGGACTGAACGGGTAATTTGCTGGAGGTTGCACAAGGAAGCGAACTGGGCAGAGTTTTACATTGACGAGCTCAAGGTTGAAGAGATTACTACAGCGGTGCCGAAAATAGAGTATGTTGAGCATTATTACAAGGCAGGGGAATACACAGCAAAATTGTTTGAGGCAGAGACGGAAATTTTAGCAATCAATCTAAGCTGGGAAGGGAGCGGTAAAGTGTATGTGAGCGAGGACAATGTGAGCTGGGAAGAGGTCGAGAATGGAATTGAGAAGAGCGTTGAGTGGAAGGCAGTTTACTGCAAGGTTGGGCTTACAACTCCAGCGGTGAATACAACGCCCTCGCTCTGGAATCTGAAAGCATCGTTGAAATGCGGTGGCACCCTGAGGGTCTGGGAAAACAATACCACAGCGGAAATTTACACACACGAAGGAAAGCCGTTGTATGGACTGGCAAGGGGTTATTTTGCAGGCAAAGAATTGATTGG
>JAWACX010000181.1:0-3913 GCA_038896575.1 Thermoplasmata archaeon | reverse complement strand
GGCCTGGCAATTGCCAGAAACACCCTTTGCACCGTTCGGGGTATCGGTAGATACCCCTTGGCTCAGGTACCGTAGGGCGGTAGCCCCGTTGCCTATGAAATTGTTGTGGTGGATTGTGTTGCCTGGGGAACTGTATGTGATGTAAACGCCATACTTTGCGTTGTTGCAAATCCAGTTATAGGTGATGTTGTTGTTGCTTGAGGAATACAAGTAGATGCCGTAGTTGGAGTTGCCAGAGGCATTGTTGTTTGTGATGTTGTTATTGTTAGAGCCCCACAACAAGATGCCATAGCCATAGACAATACTTCCAGCATTGCCTCTACCAGAAGCAGTGTTATTTGTGATTGTGTTGTTTGTTGAATCTTGCAAGTAGATGCCATACCCGTAGCCGTATCTGTAGTTATCACCCTCCCCAGATGCATTGCTGTCTCCAATTGTGTTGTTGTTTGAAGACAGCAAGTAAATACCATACCCGTAACTATCATAGGTACCACTAACACCATTACCAAATGAATTTATGTTTGTGATTGTATTGTTGTTTGAGCAATCCAAATACACACCATAACCAACATCACTCTTTGAACTATATCCTGTGCCAGATGATTCGCAGTATGTGATTGTGTTATTGCATGCACAGGTAAAATAGATACCATAGCCATAGCCTCCGCCATCCTGGTCACCACCAACACCCTTACCAGAAGCTATAGTGTATGTGATTTTAGTGTTATTTGTGGATGCAAAATAAATCCCATACCCAGAGCTCATCGCAAAGGTATAGTAGGGGTTGTTGGTACCTTTACCCAAGAAATAGTTGTTTGTGAGGGTATTGTTGCTTGAGAAACACGAGTAGATACCACTACCAACATTGAACTCTCCAGATGCATCACCAGATGCATTGTTGGTTGTAAATATGTTGTTGTTTGAGAATGCCAAATAAACACCACAACCGAAGCTATCTCCTCCAGATGAGGTACCCTGACCACATAGAGTGTTATTATTGATAATGTTAAAGCTTGAGGAATTCAAGTAGATGCCATATCCATTACCATGGCCATATCCATCACCTTCTCCAGATGCACTGTTGTTTGTTATTGTGTTGTTTGTGGAATCTGTCAAATAGATGCCATAGCCGTAGCCAGAACCACTGCCATGTCCTATTCCCGCACCTGATACATTATTATTCTTAATAATATTTAATAATATTAGTGCTCGATGAAGAGAGATAGATACCGTAGCCATAACCAGCACCCCAGTTACCACCATAGCCATTCCCAGATGCACTGTTATATGCAATCGTGTTGTTACTTGAAAAAAATAAGTAGATACCGTATGCATAAGCGTTACCACTGCTGCTGCTATCCTCACCGAGTGCTGTATTATTTACAAGGATGTTGTGAGTAGAATGCACCAGAAGAAATCCATATTTTGACCCATTGGAATTAGTGTTTTCTATCCTCCCGTTCGTTACATTGTCTAATATGATGTTTGCACTGCTGAAAGATAATGTTGCACCATAAACAGTACAATTATGTATGATAAAATGTACATCAGTGTTTGCAATCCAAATACAGTAAGTGTTTCCAGCACCATTTATTTCGTAACCATAGATTATATACGGATTTTCTGGTGTGCCATTTCCCTGCCAGCCCTCATTTGCGGCCTGGTTTGCAAAATCTGCGTTGCCATTTATGTGTATTGGTGCATGCGCCTTTCCTCTCGTTTTGGTTTCGGTTTTGACTGGATTTGCAGCAGCGTTATCCTGCATAAGCATGACTGCTGCACTGAGGAGGAGCGAGGAAAGGAGAACCACTGAAATTAGTCTATGATTCCAAAGGCCCAGCTTCCTTGTAGTTTTTCTTGCCATTGCACTCACCGAAACGCCATACGGAACGCTGATATAAAAATTTACACTTTCAACCTTCTCATTTTGAGCAGCATATAGCCAAGGAGAAGGATGACAAGGAGAAGTATCACGATTACAGCAATCACCGCAGCCAGGTTTGTGGCATAGAAAGGTGGCGGAATTGATAGGAGAGCAACTGTGTAATCCCTGTCTTCCTGAATTTCAAGCTCTGTTTTATATTGGTCTTCCACATGCGAGAATCCCTCCGTACCTCTGTAGTCCACATAAAGGGAGTAGTTTCCAGATGGCACTCTAAGAATGCACTTTCCGTCAATGCCAGTAGTGTTTAGGCCAAAAATTGTGTCACCTGTGTAGAGTGTGCACACTGCACCAGAAAGAGCCTTTCCATTTGCATCACATACAAAGAGAGAAAGATAATAAACACTGCAGTTGAGCGCTGTTACATTCGTTAGAATGTCCTTAACTACATGGTTATCTGAATAAACCAACACTCCGTGCCAGTAAACCTGTATCTTGGCAGTAATAAGTGGTAATCTGAGAGTAACACTCCCATTGGCATCTGCAAATCTATTGTCGATTACAAAACCAGTCGAATTGTCCATCGCAATTACCTGTGCTTGAGCCAACCCAATTCTATGGCTATCAGAAGCCACAAATGAAAGGTAATACACACTGCAATTGAGTACTGTATTGTTGTTTAGGCAGTCCTTGATTACATGGTTAGCTGAATAAACCAATATGCCGTGCCAGTAAACCTGAATCTGCGCGATGATGAGAGGCAATCTAAGTACTACTACTCCTTTGGCGTCTGTAATTCCACAGTCTATCACAAAGCCAGTCGAATTGTCCATTGCAATTACCTGTGCTTGAGCCAACCCAATTCCATGGTTGTCGGAAGCAATAAATTTCACATTAAATACCTCTGCGACCAGTGTGTAGAGGGGTGGAGAGTTGTGGTCTATCCGCAAAAGAGCTCGCCCGACTTCCAAACCTTTCCACATTATTCTAACAGAATAGTTTCCAATCGGCATCTGGGCAAGCAAAGGGTTGTTAAGAATCATTCCTGACATATCTGTTTTAAGCTCAATAATCTCTGCATTTAGCTTGGTAAGAAATACCAGAGCATTTTCCAGAGGTGTTCCATCTCCCGTCAAAACCTTCAGATCTACCCTGTAGACCTTGCAATAAATCACAATCGTACCAGAGAAATTTTCTGGTATCTCTGTAGAATTTGTTGCCACAAGTTGTGATTCAAAATAAACGAGGATTGTGTAGTTGCTTGGAAAGAGGAGAAGAGTAGTATTCCCTTGCTCATCTGTTTGGTTTTGTGCTACCAGTGTTGATGCGGAGAGTGCAACTACTGTAGCGTTTTTCAAGGGCTGGCCGTTTGAATCAAGGCATGTGAAATCCACATTGACAGGAAAGCCTCCAATGAAGAAATAAGCCACGCCAGTATCTGGATATGGGCCATAATCAAATTGCTGGAGATGGGTATACCAGTAATATCCATTCATGTCCAGCGCCCAGACAACAATCTGATATTTTCCGGGCGCCAGGGAGGAATAGTTGAAGCTGTAGGCATAAACAGAGAGAAAACTTTTATTGTTTCCGCTCACTCGCTCCATTGTGCAATTGTTCAGCCAGGGAATCACATTACCTGCCGCATCCTTCACAGTGATTCTCACATAGTATATGTCATACCCGCCATAGGGGTCTGTTATGTTTGCCTCAACAATAATCGTGGTATTGTTTGATAGAGGACTGAACCAGTTTGCTGGATGTCTTTCTGCATCATAGGTGGTTATTCCCTCAACCTGGATTGACTGGCAGGTTTGTATAATAATTCTGGAATCGTAGTTGCCTGTGCCAAACCAGAGAAAATAGTAGTTACTTGCACCACCGCTGAGCGAGATTCTTGCCCTCAGGGAATGACCTTTTTCAACTGTCCAGTTTATGTCTGTAATTGTGACACCGTAGGCAGCACGATTAGTGGTGAGAACCAAGGCAACCTGGGCACTGCCAATCTGCGTGCTTGTCTCTGTTCCATCT
>JAWACX010000180.1:0-3914 GCA_038896575.1 Thermoplasmata archaeon | reverse complement strand
CGTATCCTCCTTCCACGGCTCTGTTTTTGTTATCCTGACCTCAAATCCATCGCTCAGAATGTCATTGTCACTGCTCCATCTATTCGGGTCTGTCAACTCCACAAACACTTCTTCATAATCGCTCAACCCATCGCCATCATTGTCCTCAAACGGATTTTCTGGCAGTGGTGCGGGCACAAACGGCTCCGCATCATATCCATCTGCAATTATGTCGTTGTCAGTATCTGCATCCAGCGGGTCAGTCCTTCGCTCACTGATGCCTAACTGCAGATTGAACTCCCAGCCCGGCTTCCAATCCTTCCCGACGACACTGTAGTTCCACACTACAACGCAGTGATGTCGCCTGTTATCTGGTTGCTCAATCTGCTCCACAAGCCACACCGTGCTTTCCCTGCTGCCCAATGCCTCGCTCAACACAGCAACTCCTGTAGCACCATTCTCCAGAACCGCATACACGCTTTCTATCTCCCCTTCTGCCATTGGGTTTAGCCAGAGCATTCCATTCACTGCCACAGCCTTCGGAAATTCCTGCTCGCTTAAATTCTTTGCCTTCACTTCAAACCAGAACTCAAATTCTGCCTTTGCCCTTGTGATGTTCTCTGTCCAGTTAACGAAATAAATTCCAGGCTCATGGCTCTGGTTCCAGTTCCCATCGCTCCTTGACAGCCTTTCATAAAACGCTCCAACTTCATCTGTGTCCACAAGGGTGCGGATTGTTGCGAATTCGAAATATGTATAATTTTCCTCTCTTTTCAGTAAATTACCATCCCAATCTTTCCAGTTTTCTTTCTTCCTTCGTTTCCTTCTTGAATTTCTTGTAATGCTCCTTGCAGATCCGGACTGAGCCCCTCTTACTCCCGATGCCAGGATAAACCCTTGAAAGCTTTGCTGCAGAAACAGAGCGTTCTGCCACATTCTTGCAGCCCTCAATCTCGCATTTTCCTTTCTCCTCAACCTTGTGCTTCATTTCCGGCATCTTCACAACCCCAGATAGGTTTTTATCATGTCCTCCAGATTTGGTCTCCCTATCTCATCCAGTTCGTATCGTACCCTGAGAATTGGTTTGTTCACCTTCATCACCCTTTCCAGGTTTATTGGTGTCCCGGAAATCACGATGTCACATGGCACCTTCTCTATTGTTTCCTGTAATTCCTGGATTTGGGTTTTGCCGTAGCCCATTGCAGGCAACAGATTCCTCAGGTGCGGATATTTTTTGAAGGTCTTTTTTATCGAGCCCACCGCATAAGGCTCAGGGTCAACTATTTCTTTTGCACCGAATCTCCTTGCCGCAATTGTGCCAGCGCCATACTTCATTTCTCCATGGGTGAGTGTAGGACCATCCTCAACAACAAGCACGGACTTGCCTCTAATCATCTCTGGATGGTCTGTGGAAATCGGAGAGCCAGCTTCAATTATGTCTGCATCAGGATTCATTTCCCTTATGCTTGCCTTCACGGCCTCTACATCTTCTGGCCTTGCAGTGTCCACCTTGTTTATGATTACCACATCTGCCATTCTAAGGTTTGCCTCGCCAGGATGATATTTTGCTTCATGGCCAGGTCTGTGCGGGTCCGCAACCACTATGTGCAAATCTGGTTTGAAAAAGGGGATGTCATTGTTCCCTCCATCCCACAGAAGGATATCACATTCTTTTTCCGCCTGTCTCAAAATTTTCTCGTAGTCAACCCCGGCATAGACCACAATCCCGTTTTCTATGTGGGGCTCGTATTCTTCCCTTTCCTCGATTGTGCATTTATACCTATCCAGGTCCTCATAGCTTGCGAACCTCTGAACCACCTGCTCCCTCAAATCACCGTAAGGCATTGGGTGCCGAACCACAACTACTTTTACTCCGAGCCCCTGAAGAATCCTCGCTACCCTCCTTGTTGTCTGGCTTTTGCCTGCACCCGTGCGAACTGCACATACAGCGATCACGGGCACAGCTGCTTTCAACATTGTAATCTTCGGGGGCATAAGGCGAAAGCCTGCACCATTGGCCAGGGCAATTGAAGCCCTGTGCATCACATACTCATGGGAAACATCGCTATATGAGAACACAACTTCATCCACGCCCTTCTCCTTTATCAGTTTTGGAAGCTCTTCTTCAGCATAAATTGGAATTCCATCTGGATAAAGCCTGCCTGCAAGTTCAGCAGGGTACTTTCTTCCCTCTATGTTAGGAATCTGGGTTGCTGTGAAGGCCACAACCTCATACTCCTCGTTGTCCCTGAAGTAGGTATTGAAGTCATGAAAGTCCCTTCCAGCAGCACCCATTATTACCACTTTCTTTCTGGCCATGAAAGACACCTCTGCGAATCTGTTGGCTGATAAAGATGGAGGTATTTACGGTTTTCTCAGTCTTACTTTTCTCCGCACCAGAGGGAATAAGAGAACCATCTGAAGTGCCAGAACAACAGCGGTAGTTTGTTCATCAACCGTAACCTGCCAGTCTGTTTTTGTGTCTGTATCAACAGGGAAGTCTAAAATTACATTACGGTTTATCCCTGTCTGGGTGAGCGGGTCAAAACCATTTAGATTTACTGGTCCATTACTCCATTCTCCCTGAAGTGCAGCATGATTTCCACAGGAAGGTGGTTCTCCGCCGTTTCTGTCCGTCCAGTTCACAAAATCCACAATCCCATTTGGAGGAACACCAGAAATACCTGAGCTAGAGTCGTTCAAAAACAGGAAATCTCCGGAGTCATTCACAGGCTGGAAGAAGTTAGGCGAGAGGTCCACTGTAATACTGGTGCCAGGAGCGAGAGAGAGCGGGGTCTGGAAGTAGCTAGCCGAGGAGTTAAGGTAAATTCTGGTGTAGTTCACAGGAAAAGTGTCGTTGTTAAACAAAATGACTTTCTGAACAGAGCTTCCCAGAGGGCTGGGATTGAAAATTACACGTGTAATCAGGAGCTTTGGCTTTGAGTAGATGATGTTCACACTGTATATTGTGGGTGAGTTTGAGGGATTAGAAGTGCTCAGCGTAATGTTGTACTGGAAAAATCTAGCAAATGGATAGATTGGAGATAAATTGAAGCTCTCAGTTATTGGCCCAGCATCACCGCTCATCGTGCCATTTACATCTAGCCAGGCATGCCATGTGCCATCAGGCCAGGAGGTATTGCCCCATCTCACCCTCAAAACCACCTGGGTTCCTAGCCAGTGTGTATCTCTTGTCCATGATATTGAACGCCAGAGTGAGATTCTGCCTGCATCCAGCACTGGAGATACATAGTATCCTGTGAGGGCATAACTGAAATTGGATATGAAAGTAGTTCTGGGAGAGGGTGGAGTGCCGTGCGTTGGTTTGGTTATGTTACCATCACTTCCGTCAACTCCATTATTATTTAATGGTGATGCTGTTCCAACAGAGCCCAAACCTCCTCTGCCGCCTGAAACATTGAATATTGCGGTTTCGGCTTCAAAGTATGCATTGTCCGCATAAATCCAGATTGCACCTCCGCCGCCTCCGCCACCACCACCTGCCTCATCATCTGGGTTTGAGCCAGTAGTGTCATCACCTGCATTCCCTCCATTCCCTCCAGAGGCATTCAACTCTGCATTGCTACCAATTGTTACATTGCAGCCCTGAATCAAAATGCACCCGCCAGAGCCTCCACCACCACCCGCACCTGGACGGTCTCCATTGGCTCCATTTCCACCATTGGTGCCATTTGCAATTATGCGTCCATTAATGTAAATGTTCCAGGCGTTTAACAGAACAGCCCCACCACCAGAACCACCAGCCCCTCCTGCTGCACTACCTGCACCATCCCCTCCACTTCCGCCTCCACCACCTGAGCCCAGCTTCAGCACCCCCTCTGAAGCATAGGCAGAACCTCCTACTCCTGGGTCGCCGCCGTTTCCCAAATTGGTGCCATCTTTGGCACCATCTCCTCCAGTGCCTCCATTTCCAG
>JAWACX010000179.1:0-3946 GCA_038896575.1 Thermoplasmata archaeon | reverse complement strand
ACTGATTACTTTCCACTGGTTTTTGAAAACGGTGTTTTCCGTATAGTTTCTAAGTAACATTTTATGTGGGGGCCAGCATCGCATTCCGTAAACGCTTTTTGGGGCGGAAGCCTCTGAAAAGGGTTTGCGGGGAGCCGGATTTGAACCGGCGAATGCCTACGCAACAGGATCTTAAGTCCTGCGCCGTTGTCCAGGCTTAGCTATCCCCGCATTTCTGGCTCTGCAGTTCGGCCAGAAACTTAAGATATTGTCTTTCGGTGCGGAAGGAGATGGGCACGCCTTCCCAACCGCATTGGTTGCATATGAAAATTTCGGAACTTTCGTGAACATAGGTTATCGGACCCTCTACCAGATATTTCTTTATCAGGATTTTTCCACCGCACATAGGGCATGCATAAATTCTCATTCCCTACCTCTATATCTGCAAATATCTTTCCCTTTCCCAGTTGGTTACATATCTGGCATACTCCAGGGCCTCTGCCCTCTTTAACTCAATGAACCTTTTGAAGAGGAACTCTGTGAGCACCTCCCTCAACAGTTTGCTTTTTTCCATCTCATCAATGGCATCTGAGAGATTTGAGGGGAGACACTCCACTTTCAATTTTCTTATCTCCTGCTCTGAAAGTTCATACATGTTTTTCTCAAGGGGCTCTGGTGGCTCTATTTTGTTCTTTATTCCATCAAGGCCAGCAGCAATCATAACAGCCATCTGGAGATAGATGTTACCTGATGGGTCTGGACATCGCAATTCCACCCTGGTGCTTTCACCCCTTCCACCTGGCACCCTGATCATTGAACTCCTGTTTTCATTCGCCCAGCAAATATACACAGGAGCCTCGTAGCCTGGCACAAGGCGCTTATAGGAATTCACTGTAGGAGCCATCACAGCGCACATCTCCTTTGCATGGGCAATCAATCCACCAATGTAATGCAGTGCAATTTCGCTCAGTTCCCATTTTCCGTTCTTGTCATAAAACACATTCCCGTTTTCATTTTTCAAGTACTGGTGGATATGCAATCCAGAACCTGCGAATTCTTTGAATGGCTTGGGCATGAAGGATACATAGGCACCATGTTCCATTGCCACCGTTTTCAACACCCGCTTTGTAAGCACAACCCAGTCAGCGGATGTGAGTGCATTCACATAGTAAAGCTCAATCTCGTGTTGGCCACAGGCATTTTCATGGTGGGTTACCTCATAATCAATTCCAAGGCTCCAGAGGATATCCACGACCTTTCTCCTCAGAAATTCTCCCTTATCCAGGGGAAAAGTATCCGTGTATCTCCCTATATCAAAAAGCTCTGTTGTGGGCAATCCATTTTCTGAAACCTTGAAAAGATAAAATTCAAGTTCTGGCTTTGTCAAAACCTCATAGCCAAGAGACTTAGCAAGTGTCATCACATTCTCAAGGATATACCTGGGGTCACCACTGTGCCTTCTCAATTTGCTGTCACAGAGATTGCAGAGGAAGGTCGCACTCTTTATTCCCTCCCTTGCCGTAATTTTTAGGGTTGCAATGTCTGGCACTACACGGAGGTCAGAGGATTCCACAGGTGCAAGCCCTAGCGAACTTCCATCCACGCCTGCACCTTTTTCAATTGTCTCCTCAAGTTTTGAGGCAGGGACTGTGAGGCCCTTAACCTGTCCGTAAATATCGGTGAAGAGCAAATGCACATGCTTTACCTCCTCCTTCTTCACACGGTTTATTACCTCTTCCTTTGTGGTCATCTATTTCACCACCTGTTTTTCCTCGTGATGCTTCTTTCCAATCGTAACACTGTCTATTGACCTTATAACAGAGCCAGAATCGTTAATCATTTTTTCTACAGAGGAAAAAACAATGTCGTTGCCCTCAATGATTACCTTAACAGTTTCAGTTTCCCTGTCCACTTCCTCAATAGTGCAGGTTACTGTGTTTATTCCTTTAGCACTGGCAAGAGTTTCAGCGAGGGAGAGAATAGTAGGGTTTAGTGGTTTCAGCACATCAAGGACAAGCCGCTTAATCTGGCCCAAGAAATTACACCTCCTTCCTCTCAACCTTATTTACCCACATCAATGCCTGGACATAATCCTTCTTCTTTATGCACATGTTCGCCTCCTTGAGATATTCTATCTTATCCTTTACATCAAGTCCAAGCAACTTTTCCTCCCTCAATTTTGCTGCCTGTTCTGCAATCTTGCTTGAAACAAAGTTTGGCAAGGTCTCTGCAAGTTTCTGGCTCACCTCAGTCAGACATTTATCCCCCTCCCCTGTTTCTCCCTTGGCATAGAATTCCATTGCCCTTTCAACCAGGAGCCTTAGCTCATTGGTTCCAGGTATGCCGTAGGCACCATATTCCTCAATAGTCCTCTGGAGTTCCTCTATTTTCTTTTTCCTGGCTTCAAATGTTTCCTTTAACAGTTTGATAAAATCAGTAGCCATGGTGTAAATTTTGAGGGCTCTTTCAAAATTTTCTGTTTCAGCAGCGAAAACAACACGCTGACAAAGTCCAATACCTTTTCTCACATCAATACCAAATTTTGAATAACCCTTCACCTCACTCTCAAGCTGGGACGCAAGGAGTGCGATTTTTTCCAGAACAAGCTTTTTCCCTTTTGAGAGTGCACCATCCATTATTTCCAGGGCTTTCTCGTAGTTCTTCTCCTTCCCTGCAGCTAAAGCGCTGCTTATGTGCTCCTTTGTTTCCTTCTCCTCAACCCCAAACTTCCGCATTGTTTCCAGCAGTACCTTTGCCTCCCCCACCTTTTGGGCGAGTTCCTTTGCCATCTCCTCCGGTTTCTTCTCAACTTTCTTTTCAACCTTTTCCGCCTCAACCTCTTTCTTCAACCCTTCCTCAGGTTTGGCTTCTGCTTGAATGCTCTTTTCCTGCACCTCCTCCACCTTTGGCTGTACCTCTTCCACATGTACCTCCTCAGCCCCTGGCTCTGGGGCCTCCTCACTAACGAAGATTGCTCCACATTTCGGGCATGTTGTGGAATCCATTGGCACTTCCGTGCGGCACACAGGGCAGATAAACACCACTGCCTCCTCAAAGATTGCACCGCACTTCGGACAGGAATTTGCCTCAATTGGAATCTGTTCGTTACAAACTGGACATGAAAAAACCTCGGAAACTTCCTCTTTCTTCTCCTCTGGCTTTGTCCCTTCCTCTTTCCTTACTTCCACCTTCTCCTCAACCTTAACCTCTGTGGGCTTTGGCTCTGGAGGCTTTGGCTCTTCCTTCTTTTCCTCTTGCTTCTTTTCCTCTTCCTTCTCTATCTTTTCCTTAACTTTTTTTTCTTCCTCTTCCAGAAGCGAAAGAATGTCATCAATTGCCTTGGTTTTGTCTTTCAATACAGAGATGTCTATGTTCTCAAGTGCTTTTTCGTCTATTGCACCCAAATCCGTGCCGCAAATCGGGCATTTTGTTGCATCTTTTGAGAGTTTTGTATCGCACACTGGACATATTTTTTCCTCGGGAGACAACAGAGACACCTCTGCTTTCTTGTTAGTTTGATGGTATATTACCAATCCAAATAAAAACCTATCGGAAGACACTCATTTACAGGAACTCATACCAAGAATAATCTTCCCTATGTCCATGGCAACCTCCCTTGCATGCTCCTCACTCTCACATTTCATGAGTAATCTCCCTGATGGAAAAATTGTGGTTTCAAACTCTCGCCTGGCTATTAGAATGGAGCCATACTCCTCAACAATGTATCCCTTGACCCTGAGTTTTTCCGCAAGTTCACTCTGCCTGAATCTCACACCTTTTTTTGGCAGGGCTTCAAAAGCAGTTCTCCCACTGCAGAGCTTGAGAATGTAAAAATCTAAATCTCCATTGCCTGGCATACAGAGTCCCTTACCATTCCTTCTATGTCCAGTTTTCCCTCCTCTGCAAGGATTGCCCCGGGTTTTGCAGCAGTTGCTGGCTTTTCTGGTACTATTGTGCAGCACATTCC
>JAWACX010000178.1:0-3964 GCA_038896575.1 Thermoplasmata archaeon | reverse complement strand
TTTTTTCCCTTACAGCCTTCCTTATCCTCTCAAATACCTGCTCCATTGTGACATTGTCTATTCTCACACCCAAAACTTCAAGGCTTGCCATAGAACTCAGAACTTCTCACCTGTGAGTTTTTCAAACATCTGGATGTAGAGGGCACGAACCTGCGATACAACATCTTCAGGCAATCCCGGTATCTCGGGCTCCTCCAGATGCGCTTCCCTCGCCTTCTGGAGTTGCTCAAAGTATCCTATTTTTCTGTAGTACTGCCTCACAAATTCCTTGCTCAACTCCACAAATCTTCCATTCTCATACTCCTTTGCATCCCAGAATCTGTCCTCGTCAGCAGTGCCAAAGGTATCCACAACTATTATCTCCCCTTCCTCATCCACTCCAAACTCCTTTTTTCCATCCACATGGATGAGACCTCCAGCCCTTGCATTTCTTGCAATAATTCCATCAATTTTGAGAATTTTTTCCTTTATTTCCTCCAGTTCCTTTTTTCCGAGCCCTGAAATTTCCATTGCTTCCCGGATGGCTACAGGCCTGTCGTGAGCCTCAAACTTCGTGGTCATTTCAAAGAATGGCTCCGGGAGTTTGGTTCCGTATTCAATGTTCCTGTTGGAAATCCCAAGGTTCTCAGCCTTTATCTCCCCCTTTTTAATTCTGTCAACAAGAGAGCCTGCTGCATAATATCTTACAATGAACTCCAGCGGGATGAGGTAGTTTTTCTCACCCGGCTTCACGGCTGGAAGAATCCGAAGGCGCCTGGCTAAAAACTCCCGATTACTCCGGAGTTCAAGGAAATGGGTCTTGATGCCATGCTTTTCTGCCTCCCTAAACCAGTGTACACTGGTTCTGCAGAGTGTCTCCCCTTTCTGTGGTATCAGCGTAGGAATAATTTTATCAAAAACAGAAATCTGGTCTGTGAAGAGAAACAGAAGTTTCTGGTTGTCAACTGCATAAACTTCCTTTACCTTGCCCTTCCTTATCAGCACTGGGTGAGATGCCATGAGACAAATAAGGATGTGGTTGATAAATAATTTGCTCTTTGCCCTCATAGAAACCCATATATTCCCCTGATGTAATTCTGCCCATGAGGTAGGACATGGAGCCTCGCAGGATTTATTTTGATAACAGTGCCACCACTATGGTTGCACCAGAGGTTGTTGAGGCAATGCGCCCCTATTTTACAGAGTTCTACGGTAACCCCTCATCCCTTCACACCTTCGGGCAAGAGGCAAAAAGGGCTGTTGAGGATGCAAGAGCAAAGGTTGCCAGGTTGATAAATGCAGAAGCAGATGAGATAATTTTCACCGGTGGTGGAACAGAGGGAGACAACATCGCAATTAAGGGGATTGCATATAAAAACAGGAACAGGGGCAAGCACATAATCACCTCCTCCATTGAGCATCCTGCAGTGCTTGAGACCTGCAGGGCTCTGGAGAAAGAAGGGTTTGAGGTGAGTTACATAGGGGTCAACAGGGAAGGAATTGTAAATCCTGAGGAGGTTGAGCGCTCCATAAAAAAGGATACAATTCTGATAACAATCATGCATTCAAACAATGAGATTGGTACTATTCAGCCTGTTGAAGAGATTGGAAAGATAGCGGCAGAGCATGGAATTCCCTTCCACACGGATGCTGTTCAGTCGGCCGGGAAGATTAAGGTTGATGTGAAAGCGCAACAAATTGACCTGCTCACCCTCACTGCCCACAAGATTCATGGCCCCAAGGGTGTGGGGGCTCTTTACATCAGAAAAGGTGTCCAGCTTCAGCCAATAATTCATGGTGGAGGCCATGAGAAAGGGCTACGCTCCAGCACAGAGAATGTTCCAGGCATAGTCGGGTTTGGGAAGGCATGTGAAATCGCCAGAGAAAACCTTGAAAGGAATGCAGAGCATATGAAAAGGCTCCGAGAGAAAACCATAGAGGGTGTGCTGAATACAATCCAGGAGTGCCATCTCAATGGCCACAGAACCCAGAGGCTTCCAAACAACGCCCATTTCAGATTCACTGGAATTGAAGGAGAATCCCTTGTGCTTAAACTTGACAGCGCTGGTTTTGCCACTTCCACAGGCTCCGCCTGTTCAAGCCATAAACTCCAGCCCTCGCATGTGCTCCTTGCCCTGGGCCTTAAACATGAAGAAGCCCATGGTTCCCTGCGGGTCACATTTTCCAGGTATAACACGGAGGAGGAAGTGGAGCTGTTTCTCCAGACGCTACCAGGGATTGTTGAAGAATTGAGAAAAATTTCTCCACTCTGGAGGAGGTAAAAATGTACAGTCCGATTGTGATGGAGCATTTCAAAAATCCGAGGAATGTGGGTGTGATTGAGAACGCAGATGGAGTGGGCACTGTGGGTAACCCTGTATGCGGAGATTTGATGACAGTTTACATTAAAGTTGAGAATGACATAATTGTGGATATAAAGTTCCAGACATTTGGTTGTGCTGCAGCCATTGCAACAAGCAGCATGATAACAGAGCTTGCAAAAGGGAAGCATGTTGATGAGGCACTGAAGATTACAAGGAAGGATGTTGCAGAAAATCTTGGAGGGCTCCCTCCTGTTAAGATGCACTGTTCAAATCTTGCAGCAGATGCCCTCCATCTGGCTATAAAGGACTATTACAAGAGGAAAAAAGGGATTGAAATCCAGGTTAATGTGGATGAGCATTAATGGGTATGGGTGGGGATTATCACACTCAATCCCCTGGGGTCATCTATCACAATCGTCAATTTCTCTTTGCCCTCCAGGATTCTCTCAATTCTTTTCTTTAATTCCTCATATTTTTCCAGTTCCTCACCCTTCAAACTTGGCTTGAGGTTATCCAGCACATCTTCAAATCTTCTTATCAGCCCTTCAACATTTGAGATGTAGGTTTCGGAGGCAGGTCCAGGTGAGATTTCAACTCCGAGTTCCTTAAAGGTAACCTTTGCATGAGAAGATTTAACAACTCTGGCATCAAGGTCTTCAACCTTTTCCACCACAAACTCAATATGCACTGGAGGTTTCTCCTCCACAGGAGATACATCTGCTGACTTGTAACCGCAATTCTTACAGGAAATTGTTGTCTGAATGCAGGTGCCAACATAGGGGAGTTCAATCAGTGTTGTGAAAAGGAGAAGTTCCTTACCGTTACAGGAAGGGCAGGGAATTCCCAGGGGCACGCCCTCAGGGCTCATTCTCTCCCTTCGCAATGGCCTTCAGAATATCTCCCCTTGTGATTATGCCCTTGATTTTGTGGTCTGTAACAATCGGAATTCTGTTAACCTTGTGTTTCACCATAAGTTGAACCACATGTCCCACATCATCCTCTGGTGCTGCGGTAACCACATCCCTTGTCATGATTTCACTCACTCTTGTGTTCACGAGTTCTTCGTAAATTTCCCTTGCCTTCTTCTCCTTCGGAATTTCCACAAAACTTACACTGATAAGGGGAAGGTTCGGAAACACAAGCCGCAGCTCCCTGAACTCGGTTCTCAACTTCTCAAAGATGTCAGTTTCAGAGATAATACCCACAAGATTTCCATCAGCATCTACAACAGGAGCCCCGCTTATGTTGTGCTTTGCCAGAATATCCACGGCATCCTTTATTGTTGCGGTATCAGGGATTGTAATAACCCTCTTTCGCATGCATTCATAAACCTTCATGGTTCTTGTTATGACAAGGGAGTATATAAAACCACAGGGGCTCATAGTTTTTTGGGAACCTTTCCCTTAATCTCATATACCCAAACCACTTCTCCCTCATCATGAAAAAAATCTATGCGTTGCTCATGCTGCTCTGCTTCCTTGGGGGTTTTATCACCGCTCAGTATCTTGCCAGTTTAAGAGCGCCGGAGACCACCAGTTTGCCTGAAAATTACACCGCAATTTTGATGAACGACAGACAGTATTACCAGGTCGCATTTGAGTTGCTCCAGAGTGCAAACAAGAGCATCCATATGACAATGTATGTGATATTCTGGTATGAGG
>JAWACX010000177.1:0-4009 GCA_038896575.1 Thermoplasmata archaeon | reverse complement strand
GTAAGAATTCCCAAGGAGGAGGCCTTTCTCCCGGGAGTGATTTTCCTTTTCCACAACCTTCCTTGCCTCAATCAAACTCTTCTCCGCCCATGTAGACCTGCTGGAGGATATTGAACACATCCTCCATTCCAGTCAGATCAACGCTAGATGTTGGAATGATTTTTGAGAAAACGCCGAGGTTCTCAAGACTTTTGAAAAATTCAGTGTTCACAAGCCTATCGTCCACCCTTACATCCCTGCTTATTGCCTCATACAATCTGAAGGGTTCCTCACACCAGGAAACAATCCTCTCAATCTCCCCTGCGCTCAGCAGATCACACTTGCTCAGCACATTTACCAGCGGGTAATTAAATCTGTACTGGATTGTAGCACCGAGCATCAGCAATGAAACGAGGCCTGTGGGAGTTTTCGCAAGCATAGGGTCCAGAAGATAGACAAGTAGAGAATGTCCAGAGGAAAGTCCATCAGCCACATGCTTGCTTGCC
Source organism: Thermoplasmata archaeon (assembly GCA_038896575.1). GTDB lineage: Archaea > Thermoplasmatota > Thermoplasmata > Lutacidiplasmatales > SKW197 > SKW197. The sequence continues at coordinate 3,524 of JAWACX010000177.1, read as the reverse complement.
TCCCTGAACGCAAAGAGTTCTATCTGCCCTGGTGTGTCCACAAGTACATAGTCCGCACCGTACTTCTCTATGTAGTTTCTCACATCTGTCACATTCATGGCAAGCATGTCCGCTGCTACAATCTGTGCACCGTTTGGGCCCAGTTCATGCTCCCGCATTATTTCCTCAATGCTAATCCACTCACGGATATCAATGTCAGGCATGTACTTCAAAACCTCTGCACCGGGGTCAAGGTTCACAATGATTGAGTCATACTTCTGCATTTCCATCCAGGTGTGGAAAGCAGCCACAAGAGAGGATTTTCCCGCACCTGCAGTCCCAACAAAGAAGAAGGTGTACATCTCAACTCCTCAGCGCCTTTGCGATCCTTGTTAGGATTTCCAGTTTACTCCCTGTTTTCTTTACCAGAACCCTTCCACGCTTGGCGTACGCATCTGAAGGATAGTGCTTCTCCTTTTCAACTTCATGCTCAATCTTGAGCTTTTTGAGAGCCTGGATTATTTGCTCCAAACTCGGATTCTGGATGCATAACTCTTTTCTGAGCTTTCTCCCATCTGTCCTGCTCAGCGAGGCATCTAAATACTCTGGATACACAACAACAAACCCTTTTTTCTCCCTCAGCATGGAAATCATTTGAGAAGGATTGCGTTCACGACCCCATGCTGGCCTGGCCTTGAAACGACCCTCGCGGGTCCTAGCTCTGTCTGGATTTTCGCACCCTTTGTCACAATGTTCCTCTGAACATAGTGGGGATTTGCTGGGTTCTCAATCACGCTCAAAACCTTTACCTTCTTTATCTCTTTTGTTTCTGGGTTGACCACATTTGCAAAAGCCACGCCAAGCAACCTGATCTTACGGTTTCCACCTCTGGTTCTGTAAAATTTCACTTTATGAGTGCCAACAACAGCGAACTGCCGCTCTCTGGATATCTCAAATTTCCTCTTCTTTCTTGCATATCTGATTCTGCCGCCAGTTTTCTTCCTTTTGGGTAAACCCTGCCATATTGCCATGGTGGAAACTAAGAGGAAAGGGTATTAAATACTTTCTCCTGTCCGGATAAGAAAAAACGGGACAGGAACCAGGTGCGGGGCTTCATTGCGACTGCTGCACTCTATGTTCCAACCAAAGTTGATGTTTCTTTCACAACGAAAGTTATATTATTTCCCTATCCATAGGGAATAATATGTGGGAAAAATTTGGTGTAGGGTTTAGCCTTTTCCTCCTCTTCTCTGCCTTGAATGTCCAGGCTCTCCCATGTTCCGAAATCTGCCAACCAGACTCCAGACCTGTGTGGAAAATTGCAAATTATACCGTGTACGGTTTCCTTCCGTACTGGACATCCACAAGTTATAGCCCTGAATGGGCTGTGCTCTCCCATGTAGCATGGTTTGGAGAATCTCTCTCCTCAACAGGCACTGTCTCTTCCTCCCATCCTCTTCCCTCCGGGCTCGTGAGCACTGCTCATTCCCATGGTGTCAAGGTTCCACTCACAATCACCTGTTTTAACTCCACAAGCATTGATAGTGTGCTTGCGAACTATATGGACACGGCTGTGAACAACATTCTTGCCAGAGTTCAGGACTATGGATGCGACGGCGTGAGCATTGATTTTGAGGGTGTCCACAGCACCAACACAATAAATGGACAATCAAACAAACTACTTCTCCAGAATTTCATGGAAAAACTCTACACCAAATTCAAAACCACAAACCCGGATTACCATGTGAGCATTTGTGCCCCTGCTGTTGACTGGAGCAATGTATTCAGAAACGCCAATCTCACAAACTGCCTTGATGCCTTCCTGATAATGGGCTATGACTATTTCTGGTCTGGCTCAACCACAACAGGACCTGTCGCACCCCTTGAGGGCTACACCTACGACCTAACCTACACTGTGAACACTTACCTGAATTATCTCCCAGCAAACAAAATTGTGCTTCTTTTACCCTTCTACGGCTTTGACTGGCCCTGTGTAGGTGATAGTGCAGGAGCAACTACATCAGGCACAGGCACCGCTGTTCTGATGAAGACCGCAATGGCAAACGCCCAGACCTATGGGCGAAGATGGCACAACGCATCAAGCACTCCCTGGTATGCCTATCAATCAGGAGGTGTGTGGCACCAGTGCTGGTATGATGATACGGAATCGCTTGAAATTAAATTCAAACTGGTTTTGCAGAGGCAGTTGCAGGGCACTGGAATGTGGGCTCTTGGCTATGAAGATAGAAGCATCTGGCAGGTCATAAGTCAGTTGTTTGGAGGCACACTTTCCCTCAATGGCAAAAAAATTGCAATAGACCCGGGACATGGGGGCAGTGACCCCGGTGCAACAGGAATTGATGGCTCTGTTTTTCCAAATGAGGAGGATTTTACTCTTGACATAGCGCTCAGGGTGAAGGAGCTCCTTGCTTTTGCAGGTGCCACAGTGATTCTTACCCGAGCCTCTGATACAGATGTTTCTCTCCAGCAACGGTGCGACATCGCAAACAATGCAAATGCTGACATTTTTGTGAGTATCCACATGAACTCTGCAGGCGAGACAGCAAAAGGCACAGAGACATTTTACTATGCAAACTCTGAAACTGATTACAGTGTTGAGGGAAAGCGCCTTGCCCAGAATGTGCAGGGAAGGATTGTTTCTAGGCTTGGAACTTACGAGAGGGGTATAAAGGGTGATTTTCCCTACTTCGGGTACCATCTTTATGTCCTTGCCCACACAAACATGCCCGCTATCCTGACAGAGGTGTGTTTCATCTCTAACGCCACGGATTTTGGAATCATTTCCCAGAGCGATATGCGCACCCTGGTGGCACTTGGAATCTATGAAGGTATCTGTGGGTATTTTGGTGTTACCCCTGTGTACAGCAGTGCCTCACTCAACATTACTTTTCCTTCCGACAAATCCTCTGTCACAGGCACCGTTAAATTTTCAATGAGCTATGGAAATCAGAACCTCCTCACAGGATGCCGATGGAGAATTGGAAGCGGGAATTGGAGCAGTGCATACACAAGGGAATGGTTCTTTAACGCTGCCCAGCAGACTCAGGTTTCTTTCAACACATACTCTTACTCCGTTGGCTGGAAAAACCTGACCTTTGAGCTCTCAGACCTCTGGGGAAACAAAAAAATCCAGGGATGGCAACTTTTCTTCACACGGAATCTGGCCTTTGAAGGGGTGGTCTGGGGAAGTGGCAGTGCTTCCAACCTCACAGATGATAACGATGATAATTATGCTGCCAACAACCTAGGGGTACCCCTTTACATTGCGTTGAAATGCAACCACACAATCAGAGCTGTGAAAATTCACTGGTGGGATGGAGATACCAGATACTATCAGTACAGGATTGAAATTTCAAGGGACAATGAGACCTGGGTAGAGATTGTGAACAAAACAACCGGGGAGTACAGGAGCTGGCAATGGGACCAGATAGACGCTGTTGCCAGATATATCAGAATAACCGGGACCTACAATTCCGCAAACCAGTGGTATCATATAAAGGAGATGCAAATACTGGGAAGGATGG
>JAWACX010000176.1:0-4010 GCA_038896575.1 Thermoplasmata archaeon | reverse complement strand
GGGAGATAAGGAGAGCGGTTACCAATGGAAAGAGCCCCAGGAAAAGTCCCAAGGCAATGCCGCCGAATGAGGCATGAGCCAAGCCATCGCCAAGCATTGACTGCTTTCTCAGCACAATAAAAACACCGATCATTGCACACACAATTGCAGAAAGAATTCCGCCAAGAATTGCATACTGGAAGAACTGGTATGAAAAGAGGGAGGCGAGTGTGGAAAGGTCAGTCATTCCCAAAAACACCCCTGCACTCATGTTTATGGAACACAAAGTGGAAGTGCTCTCCATACACCTGCCTCAGCACCTTTTCCGGGTCTGTGCTCTCATTCACCTCACAGGAATAAATTCGCTGGTTCACACAGAGCACCCGGGACATCCTGCAAAATACCACAGAGAGGTCGTGCGAAACCGAGATAATTGTGGTGCCCTTCCTCAGGTTCAGGTCGCTGAGAAGCTTGTAAAATTTTTCCTGGACGCCGGGGTCAACTCCTGCTACAGGCTCATCAAGCACAAGCACATCTGGCTCCCTTGCAATTGCTCTTGCAATGAAGGCACGCTGTTTTTGCCCTCCTGAAAGCTTACCTATGCGCTTATCACGAAGATGGGAAATCTCAAGGAATTTCATTGCCTCCTCCACCTTCTTCCAGTCCTCAGGTGTCAAATTCCTGCCAATGTTTGCCTTTCCAATTCTTCCCTGGGCTACAAGTTCTTTAACAGTGAGCGGAAACATCTCATCAAAATTTGTAGCATGCTGGGGTACATATGCAATTCTCTCCCACTGAGCAAATTCCTCAATCGGTTTCCCAAAAATTTTGATTTTTCCCTTTGTTTTGGGCAGAAGCCCCAGCATAGCCTCCACAAGCGTGGTTTTTCCTCCCCCGTTGGGCCCGACAATCCCCACATACTCGCCTCTGGCAATGGTAAAGGAGGCATCTGTGAGCACCGTGGTGGCTCCCCTCTTCACCTCGAGATTTTCCACCTCAATTACTGGTTCCCCCTTCACTCAACTACCTCCAGTCCAATCCTCAAGTTCTTCAGATTTTCATACATTATCTGGAAATAGTCCATCCCCGCGTGGTCCCCCCTCCTTCCATGGATTGCATCCAGAACGAGAACACCTGCACCTGTTTCCCGTGCAACTGTTTGCATGTAACTGTCTGGATAGCCAGGTTCCACAAAAACATAGTGGAGTTCATACTCCCTAATTTTGTCCACAAGCTGGGCCAGTTCCTCCGGTGATGGCTCCTTATCCGCTGTGATGCCCAGAGCAGCGTGAACATTGAAACCATACCTTTTTCCCATGTAGTTAAAGGCAAGATGGGCACAAATAATGTCATTCTTTGTTTTATTTTTTAGCCCTGAAACAAAATCCGAATGGAGTTTATCAAGTTTTTTCAGAAGCAACTCTGCATTTTGTTTATAGAAATCTGCATTTTGCGGGTCTGCAGAAATGAAACCATTAAGAATATTTCTCACCTGGATTTTTGCAAGCACCGGGTCAAGCCAGATGTGCGGGTCATAAATTCCATGCTCATGCTCTTCTTCAGCCTCTCCCTCAATAGGGAGCACAACCATTCCTAGCGTTTCAGAGCTTGAGGAGAGTACAATCTCATAGGTGCCTGCCTCAAGCTGATAAATCTGGATCAGGGCGAGAGGTGAATAGGCCCCAAGTTTTTCCTTTCCCAGAACAAATCCTGGAGAAATCTGGATAGCGTTAAAACTCAAGGTAACGGTGTGATTAAATCCAAAGAGGATTTTTTCCTCCTGCGAAATGTTGAGGTGAATTGCCAGGGAGGTATTGTTAAGGAATAGACAGTAGGCAGTTGTACCATTCGGTTCCAGTTGTGAGGCTGGAGGAATTGGAGTGCAGTTTTGTGAAAGAAGGCCAGCAGCAATCTCAAGTTTTTCCTGAAGGTGAGGTGTAATCTGGAGTTGAATGTTCTGACTGGAATCTACAATTACTGGCTTAGTTTCCACTTCGTCAAGAAATTTTTCAACCCAGGGCTCAAGCCCTGCACCGTTGTAGATGAAAACTCTTGCCTTTTCCATTTTAAGCATATCAGAAACACCCGGCTCCCAGGAATGCACTTCAGCATTGTCTGGAATCAACATGGAAACCTCTGCTTTTTCTTTCCCGATTTCAGAGGCAAAGAAGTAAAGAGGATAGAATGTAGCCACCACATTGAGCTTACCGGCTTTGTTCTCGTTTAAAGTAAGGAAAACTCCAGCTGCCATTGAAGCTATGAGGATAATAGCAACCACTCCCAGAAACATCTTCTGTTTGGTGTTCATTGTGTCACTAGAAGGGAGGCATATAAAAGGATTGTATTAACTTTTTGGTGAAGCGGAGGAGATAAGATTTGTTGAAAAAGGCTTTGTGTGGGATTTACCATTGAGCCCGGAAAAAGAATTTACTGGCTAAAAGCCCGAAATCCTTTCCAACCAAAGTTGGGGTGTCCAGCACAATCTCACACTTCCTGATGCTGGCAAATACACACTGAGAGCTGTGATTGACCCGCAGAATGAAATCACAGAAAACGGATGAGCCAAACAACGAGCTCATAGCCACAGTTTACTCCTGCGACATTTTCCTTGCCCTTGATTTTCTGAAGGAAAAAATACTCTCGCTTCCAGATGCCTACTTTAAACAACTGGCAGAGCAGCGAAGGAATGACTGGATAATAAATGCAACAGCGCAGAAAATGCTGTGCAAGATAATTGGCAGAATTCTCTGGAAAGATTATGATAACGATGGCCTGGAAATTGGGTTGGCTAAGGCACAGGGCTCTGGCACACCAATTTCATGGCACGGAAGATGCAGACCACAATGGCAGGGTTGACCTCTACGAGCCAGAGAGTTGTGATGGGAATCTTTTGCTGAAAATAGAGCCTGTCCTTACCTCATAAATTCCACCCACCGCTCTACAATCTGCATGATTTATATAGCACAAAAGCATAGTAAATGTGGAGGTGTATGGAGATTTGAAGAATAGCTAGTCTCAGGAGGTGTTAGGTTGATGGTCTCGCACATGAGAAAGAGAAAATATACCTCCTTCGCTCTGGGAATGGTTCTGAGTTTCCTTGGGCTGGGTCTATCCCCATATCCTTCTACTTGTGACAGCTTTTCTATCTTATCTCATAATGATACCTATAATGCTGTTTTTTTGCCCCATCATCCAATTGTGATTGAAAAAAATAGCGATTTTACATATGAAAATGGAGTCATTGGTGGCAATGGTACGAGGGAGGACCCATACATAATTTGCTCCTGGGAAATCAATGGCGAGAATGGATATGGGTGTATTATAATAAATAATACTTCTGCGTATTTAATAATAATGCATTGTAAACTGCATGATGCAATAAGTGGAATTTTTATATCAAATGCCTCACACATAAACATTAAAAGCAACATAATCTCGGGCTCTATGTACGGAACTTATATACCAGAGAATGCTACAGACATAGAAATCCGACAAAATATTTATTATAATATCACAAAGTATGGAATTAAAACAGGGAATAGTTCTATTCTAAACCTTATCAGCGGAAATATATTCATCCATTGTGGAGAGCAGCAAGGTGCTGGAATATATATAGAAAGAGAATTTGGTGAAGGAGGGCAGGTGATTATAGAAAGGAATTTCTTCGGGTTTAACCGGGGAGGCGTGGTTCTCTCTGCAACTACATCACTCATAGAAAATAACATTCTCCTGGAAAATCACTGTGGAATTTACGCAAAAATCCTTACAACTGGATGCAATGTGACCCATAATCTTTTTGTAAACAATAATATGTCATGGGCTACAGAGCGTGCCGGTTTTTCATCTCCTGTGAATAATGTGTTGCATCATAACATATTCTTTAACACTAGTGCAGATGGTGTAGGAACCCTCCCCTATGGATGGACATTGTGGAATACGACAGATGGTGGAAACTACTGGTGGGATTGGTTGACACCAGACAATAACTCTGATGGATTTGTGGATATTCCCAGGCGTATTGACCCTACAGG
>JAWACX010000175.1:0-4030 GCA_038896575.1 Thermoplasmata archaeon | reverse complement strand
CTATCTGAACCGCCCTCATTTTGCCCATTTCGGCCAGTATCTCATTTCTGTCGCCAGTTGTAAGAATAGTTATTAATTCTGGCGGAATTTGGGCAGTAATCCTCGTCCACTAACTTCAGTTCTCTTTTAAAAACCAGAGTTAAAAAATTAAAAAATTCAAAGGAAAAGTTTTCTGCGGTTCTCTGCTACCATCACAATCTCTGGTGCCTTAGAGTATGTCTGCTTTGAATTGAATGTCTGAAGGAATTCATCCCACATTGTTTGCTCTGGAAACACACCGGAGGAAGAATAGAGGCTGGAATACCAGCCCTTCGGGAAGAAGATGCTCACACCTTTGCAGAAGCTTGCTGCGGTTGTAGCCCTGAATGCAATTACTGTAGAAGACACCTGATCCATCACACTCTGGGCAGCACTCTTTAGACTGGAGGAGTTAGCATACATTTTTATTTTTTCTGCGAACTGGTAGAGGTCAATCGTGCATTCTTCCCAGAAAGCGATGGATTCGTTTCGTGCCCTGGAGATGTTTGAATAGTCCCTCTGGAGTTCATTGAGAAGGGTGGTTGCAAAGTTGTTGACTGCACTCACAAGGCCAGGAACTGCACTTGCACGGTAGGCTCCAATTGCCTGGGTGATTTCACCAGGGTCATTATGAGGCGTTGCAACATTTATAATGGTTATGGCCAGAGATTGAGGCGAAATCCCAGGGTTGGTTGTAATCGCACTAATAATTCTATCCTGCGGGAAGGAATCCGTCCAGCCCACAGTTTCACTTGCCACGATGTAATCCACATACGGATAAACCTGTGCCAGTACCTCCACAGAGCCCATCAAACAGTCGTCAAAGTAGAGGACATCTACATTGTGTCCACTGAATTGCTTAAGAGCTTCAAGTCCGTTCGCAATTTCAACAAGGTCTAGATTATCGCCACCATTTGTATCATCCCAGCAGCAACCAAGCCAGGAACCACCATGATTCTCAGGGTTTACAAGATAGTGTTCACCCTGGAATCTCTGGGCACCCCATATCAGGAAGCCAATCCATGTATCTCTATCACCCATGTTTACCTCGCCAAGGCTCATGAGGGCATTCTGTGGTGTCGGACTCAGACCCTTTGTCACAAAATATCGGTAGGCCCCGTCATTCGCACGGTCTATCTGGACCACGATGCTCACATCTCTGGTTGACCCAACACTAGCTACAGCTATAAAGTCCTCAACCATATAGTCATCGAGGTTGTTGTCGCCATCATAGTAGAATAGTACTGTCCACTTCGCTTTAACCACCTGGAAAGAGATTGTGTAAACATTGTTGCTTTCACCAGTACCAATATAAGTTCCTGTCGCCTTGTTTGCCTCACTTATTGCATAAGTTGTATCAACCACAACCCTTACTGTGTGTGTACCAGGCTCTGAAACATAGACAGTGGAAGTTGAGAACGAGAAGGAAGAGCCCACTGGGAGGCCAGATGTTGTTTTTGTCCCGTAGAGTTTTCCGTCAACATAGATTTTTGTGTAGAAGGTCCCAGCTGCATTTGCATCACCAGCGTTCTTTATTGTGGTGTACACCTTGAATGGTTGACCTGATGTGATTGTGGTCGTTGTGCTCTGATAAGTATCTACTATCCATGTTCTCTCAACTATAAGGTCTGGTGCTTTGAACCACTGCACCATTGATTTTATGTTGTTCTGCTCATTGCTTTCTGGCACACTGTTCGTGGAATCTGCAACAACCATCACAGTATGGTAACCAGGCCCGAGCTTATTTGTGGTTTTGTATACAGTGGTGGAGGTTTCAGGCTCAAGCACATCAACCCACACTGTTCCAAGCGAAATGTTTGCATTTCCGTACCGGCTCTTGAATTCCACAGAAAAGCCAGAGGCTGCTACCTCTCCGTAATTCGTAAGTGTTGCGGTGATTGTAATTGATTGATAGGCAGTTGGATTACTCGGAGAGACAGATATGGTTTTAACTATAATATCAGCTGTGCCGCCCACACCACTAACCTCCGGGTATGCTGATTCAATTGAGATTTCTTGCTGGGTACAGGTTACCGGTTCTACATAGTACCCTTCAAAAATTTCCTCTGATTCCATCTCAACCGAGTGACAGAGTGTAAGAGATTTCTCAGGAATCTTTACTGGCAACTCCAGATTATCACCAGTATGTGAAAAGCCTGTAAGAGCAGGGATACAGGCAGAGAAAGCACTCCCTACCAGAACCAAAAGCAGCACTGCTCCTGTAATCCTCTTGAAATTGTTCGTTTTATCACCTCCTGCGCTAGTTAATATATCCACCTGTGCCTATTTATATTTAACCAGGTAAGGACCATAACTTCACCATGTAGGTAATCTCTTGAGTTTCAAACATCAGAATACCCACACACTACCACAGCAGATTTATATATATCAAAAGCGATATAGCTTTAGAGGAGATAGATATGCACCGGAATCTTTCAAAAAACAGGAGGTTCTATAATTCGAGAAAAGGGGCTGCAGATTTTTATGAGGAAGTACCCACTATTATAATCGCAATCACTGCAATTACCCTGTTCTTTCTCGCAGCTACAGTTGCCTATGCCAACTACCAGACAAATTATGGGAGAATTGATTATCAAGCAAAGTGCAACAAGTTCCTCAGGGACCTGAGGGCATGGGAGAATCTCACATACAACAACATGGAGGGACTGTTTGATTGCAGGAAAGTTGTCACCTTCACCCTGGACAACCTTACACGGGCCTTCCAGCCCGACTTTGATTTTGAGGTCAACATTACAGACACAAGTCCCTATTACTGGAAATACAATCGTACAGTGAGAACAGGAGCGATACCGAATAATACAGCATCACTCCAGTATGGTGTGTATGTGATATCCAGCGGGATTGCAATATTTGTGAACGAGGAAGAAATCCATGAAGGAAAACTCACTGTTAAAATCTGGAGGTGAGAAAATGGGACGCATGAATAAAAAAGCCCAGAGCAGTCTCTTTGATATGGTTTTCTTTATTCCACTCCTTATTCTCGCAGGCCTTATCTTGAGTTTCTCAACCGTAAAAATTTATGAGAACACTGTGAAGGACGATGAGAAAATTGTGGTAGTTGCAGAGACACTGGAAAACCTTCTGAGGGTCACTATAGATAAAGCCACATACAGTGCATCTGGCGCTACAATTTTGCTGGAAGACCAGAGTATCCTGGAGCTTCTGTTTGAAGACCTTTATTTGCGGGATAAAGGAGTGGCTGATGTATCTAGCATCGTCCAGGGCATAGAGACAAAAATAAACACAACAGTAAGAACTGTGGTTTCACCGGAGTACCATTATAATCTTACAGCATCCTACAAGAACATAAACATCTGGTTATCCGATTATGGGGCAAGTAATCAACTAAAGTACACTGCAACAGAGTATTTCAAAATGCCCTACGAGCCAACGAATGTGATGAAGGTTACCCTTGTAATCTGGCTCCGTTAAGGAGGTGAGAAAATGGAAAAAAAGAAAATAAGAAAGGAGTTGCGGGGAAGGGTTCCTTTTGCCCTGGTGGCAATCGTTATTCTCTCTCTTGCCACCATAAGCACCCTTTACATTGCCGAAATTGACAAGGCCCGCTCGGGACATGTCCTTGAACACTATCAAGCAGACACAAATGCACTGGCAAGGGCATGTGAGGATGAACTGGAAACTGTAGCATACTACATTCTGATGCGCGTAATTGCAGATATGAATGGCCAGCACAACCCTCCACTTGACCAGATTAACAAAAGGCTCCAGGAGAACTTTACAAATTATGTGAACACCTACTACAGGCCAAAGCGAATGGACACATACTGGATAAATGTAACGGAGCATCATGTGTATTTTATAATGGACATTTTCAATGTGAATGATTCAATAGAGATTTCAAATCAGAGCAGGCCAGAGTTTCTTCTCTATGCCTCTCCCAGCACAAATGAAATTGACATGACAGTGAACACAATGTTGAGCCAGACAAAGAAAACAGCGTATCCAAGAGTTGCAGGCAATGTGACGCTGG
>JAWACX010000174.1:0-4033 GCA_038896575.1 Thermoplasmata archaeon | reverse complement strand
CTGCTTTATTATGTATGTCATAGTTATTGGTAATAACTATGTATTATATAAACTTTTCTGTTGCCAGTTGTAAAAATAGTTATTAATTCGGGCGGAGTTTAGGTCATTGTGCCTATTACGCAATCTTTGGGAAGTTAGGGCTTGTCACGCTGCCTGACAGGAAGAATAATTAAATATACCCTCTTTATGGGAGGCACTGTGATAGATGTTGGTATAATTGCCCAGACCTGGAAAATGGGCCAGGGGCATGGAAGTCTCATCAGGAATGTTTCCATGCATTTTCCTGAATTTGCAAGAGAGCATGGCCTAAACCTTGGAATTCTCCTTGTAAATCCTCCTTTTGAATTCCTGGTTGGAGGAAGGGATTTAGGAGGAGCCATGCATCTCTGGTTTTTCCGATTTTTTAAGCGTCCCAAAGCAAAAATTCTTCATGCTCTTGATGCCCATGTAGCAACTCAGAACACCCAGATAATAACCCTTCATGATGTTGCCCCTATCAGATTCCCTAAATTTTACACTTCTCCCCTGTTAAAAATTGACTGGGTGTACAAGGGACACATGCTCAAAAAGGCAAGGTTCCTTATAAGCAATAGCCAGTTCACAAAAAATGAGGCTGTAAGGGTTCTTGGTATCTCTCCTGGCAAGATAAGAGTGATTTACCATGGAATAAATCACAATCAATACTTTGTGGACAGGGAGAGAACAAGGTTCTGGAAGCCAAATAAACTCAATCTTGTGATGACAGGAAACAACGACCCCAGGAAAAACTTTTCCCTGGCAGTTAAGGCAGCAGGAATTTTAAGGGAGATGGGCAAGGATGTTAATCTTGTGAGGTTTGGGCTCTCTGAATGGAAGGAAGAGGAGGAGAAAATGAGGAGGGCCGCTAAAGAGGGGAATGTAAATCTGATTGAACCTGGTCTCGTGGATGTGGATGTGCTGAGAAAGACATACTCCACATGCGATGTCTTTGTCTGGCCAAGTATTTACGAGGGTATGGGGTATCCTCCACTTGAGGCGATGGCATGCGGGGCCAAAGTCGTTGCATTGGACACAGAGTTCAACAGGGAGTTTCTCGGGGATGTGCCAGTTTATGTGAAAAATGACCCGAGGGAAATGGCCGAGGGCATTCTGGAAGCGCTAAAATTGGACATTGGCACCAGGGGCATTGAACAGGCAAGAAAATTCACCTGGGAGAAATTTACGAAGGAGCATATGGAGTTTTACAGGGAATTATTGAAGGAGAACGGGATTGCATAGGCTAGTGTGAAGTCAACTCCCGCGGAGCCCTGTTGATAGAGCCACTGAACTCAAAACTTTGCCTTATTTAGTATCAAAAACCGTCTTTCCATGTTTGCCTTGACCACAGCCTCTGGCTTCCCTGCAGAAAGTTCCTTCCTTGAGAGGGCATAAACAAGTTTTTCCACACCGATGAATGTGGGTTCTTTCAAAGAGAGGTTTGCCTCCTTGAAGGCCTCTCTCAGTAAATCCATTGCCTGGCTCTCGTTTCCAAAACTTGTTGTGAAGTCCACCATGATGGCATCAAGGGCACCGTAGAGTGTGCTGGTATCCACCTCCATTGCTTCAATTGAGCGAAGCACTGAGTCAAGTATGAAACTCCTCGCATCCCTTTTCTCCTCATCCTCCAACAGCATCAGAAAAGCCACCATGTGCTTGAACCCTACCTCCACATTTTCGCCAGTTTTCGCACTTGTGAGAAACGCATTTTTGAGCTTTCCTCCTGCACCAGGGTGCAAGTTCTCTTTTGCGATTTTCTGGAGGTCTGCAAAATCAAATTTCCTTTCCGCGATAAGGTCTGATTTATTTGCAAAGAATATGAGGGGGATTTCCCCTGTAACCTTTTTCAGGGATGGAATCCAGTATTCCTCTAAGCTCTCAAGCGTTTCCCTCCTTGTGATGTCAGAGACCATAATTGCTCCCTCCACTCCCTTGAAAGCATTGAAATGCACACCACGGTATTCCTTCTGCCCCAGAATATCCCAGATTATGAGGTTAACTGAAAACCTGTCTTCAACTGTCTCCACCACAACTTCCTTCTTTGAGACTCTTGTTCCTATGGTCTGAATGTAATTTTCGTCAAAGGCGTTGTGCACATACCTTGCAATCAAACTTGTTTTTCCAACTGCTCCATCTCCAAGGAGTGCAATTTTCTTCACCAATCTCTTCATGAAGGGTATATTGACCACAAAGATTAAAAGGTTGTGATTAACGCTTGCGTTCCAGCAGGAGAAAGCTTCACCACTTCACTCTACCCCGTATCTCTGGAAAATACTGGCTAAAATTCAAAAATTTCTACTCAAGGAGGTTTCTACATGCCAAACCCGAACAAAGTACGCAAAAGTAGAAATACTTATTTCTATTTATGGAATTGCATGGTGGTGCAAATGTTGGGCAAAGAGCTTGAGTTGGACTATGCGCTGGGCCTTCTTGAGAAAGCGGGGGTTGAATATGGAGATGTGAGGTTTGTCATGAGGAAGGCCGAACGGATAAGCACAAAAAATGGTGTTCCAGCAATCAGTATATCCGAAAGCCTGGGCGTTGGAATCAGAGTTCTTTTCAACGGGGCCTGGGGTTTTGCCTCCACAAATGAGATTTCAAAAAGAGGAATAAAGAGGGTGGTGGAACTGGCTGTGAGGACCGCAAAGGCCTCTGCAATGACGACTAAGGAAAAAGCTGTGTTGTGCCCTGTGGAGCCTGCAGTTGACAGGTATGAATCTGTGGTGAAAAAGGACCCCTGGGAAATTCCAACTGAGGAAAGGGTTAATTATCTCATTGAATGTGAGAAGAGAATGCGAGTTTCAGACAGGATAAAGCTCACGATGGGTCACAGTGAAGTTTGGGAGGAAACTAAGCTCTTCGGGAGCACTGAAGGGGCAAGGATAAGTCAGAGATTTGTGGAAACAGGAGGAGGCATCAGTGCAATGGCAGTTGAAACAGGCGAAATGCAGACCAGGAGCTATCCCACTTCTTTTGGTGGGGACTACAGACAGGGTGGTCATGAGTTTTTTGAAGGCCTGAAATTGCTGGAAAATGCAGAGCGAGTGGGCAAAGAAGCAGAGCAACTCCTCCACGCGGCTCAGTGTCCCTCAGAAGTGACAACCATTATAATAAGTTCAGACCAGATGGTTCTGCAAGTGCATGAGTCATGTGGACACCCCTCTGAACTGGACAGGGTTTTTGGCTACGAAGCCAGTTATGCTGGCACAAGCTTCATGACCCCTGAAAAACTGAACAAATTCAGGTATGGTTCTGACCTCGTGAACATTGTGGGTGATGCCACTGCACCCGGTGGGCTCGGAACCTTTGGCTACGATGATGAAGGGGTGAAAGCCCAGTGTTTTCACATAATCAAAAACGGAATAATTTCTGGGTATCTTTCTTCCAGAGAGACCGCTGCGAAGCTTGGACAGAGAAGCACTGGTGCGATGAGGGCAGATAACTACAACCGGATGCCGATTATAAGGATGACGAACATAAATCTCCTGCCTGGCAACTGGAAATTTGAAGAGTTGATTAAGGACACGAAGAAGGGCATCTATGTGGAAACAAACAAGAGCTGGAGCATTGATGACAGGCGGTTGAACTTCCAGTTTGGCACTGAAATAGGTTATAGAATAGAAAATGGAGAGATGAAGGAAATGCTGAAGAACTGTGTTTACACGGGAATAACCTATGAGTTTTGGCGGAGCTGCGATGCAATTTGCTCTGAGGAATACTGGCATCTCTGGGGCTTGAGGAACTGTGGGAAAGGCGAGCCAGGACAGGTAATGCGTGTAGGACATGGAACCTCACCTACTAGATTTAACAATGTTCGTGTGGGGGTGGGCAAATGGTAGATATAGTTGAGATTGCGGAAAAAATTCTGAAGATGGTGCAGTGCGACCAGGCAGATGTGCGTATCATGGGTGAAAAGAGTCATCTGACAAGGTTTGCGAACTCTCAGATTCACCAGAACATGTATGAGGAGAATTACACTGCAGATGTGCGTGTTGTGATTGGAAAGAAGATAGGGACT
>JAWACX010000173.1:0-4041 GCA_038896575.1 Thermoplasmata archaeon | reverse complement strand
GAATTTTTTAATTTTTTAACTCTGGTTTTTAAAAGAGAACTGAAGTTAGTGGACGAGGATTACTGCCCAAATTCCGCCAGAATTAATAACTATTCTTACAACTGGCGACAGAAATGAGATACTGGCTGAAATGGGCAAACTGAGGGCGGTTCAGATAGGAAATATCTGGAAACTCACAGAGATACAAAAAAAAACAGAGAGATACTGCAGAAGATAAATGCTCCTGTGCCCTCTCGGTTGAACATAGCTATTATAGGAGGCGGAGTTAAGGTACTACCACCGTAGTATCTAGATGGCGTGAGTTGTATCCCTCATACTCTCTCTTCAGATTCTCTCTCAATCCGCTCTTTCTCTTTTTTCAGTTTTTCCATCTCCATATGGAATTCTCATCGTTCACATTTGGCCCTTCTAGCTTTTTCATCAATAAACCTAAATATTTTCTTCCAGATAATTTTTTTCGATGCTGGCTCCTATCTTTTACTGCAGACCGCTGAACTCTTACTCCTCAATAAAAATTTTTATATCCAAGAAGTGGATACTAGGAGCGAATGATTGAAAAGAAAATAAAGGAGTACGAAGAGGCCATTAAGAAGGACCCTAAAAATCCAGTGCTATGGTTTGAGATGGGAAAGTTGCTGAGCACTATCGGTGACATCGACAAGGCAATAAACGCTTTCCAGACTGCCACGGAGATAAAGCCAGATTATTTTGAGGCCTGGGATGCCCTCGGGGATGTCTACATGGAAATTGGCGAGAAGGAGAAGGCTGTAGAGTGTTATAAAAAGGTTGTTGCTACTGCGACCAAGGAGACGACGCTCCCGAACCTCTGTCCGAGATGTGGAAAAGAAGTAAAAAACAATGAAGATGTGTGCAAGGTTTGTGGTTTTGTTTTCATAAAAGGAGGAGAACCTTCTGTGGAGGTGCAAATGATTTCTGGGGACCTCTATCACTGCCCTCTTTGCGGAGCAAAAGTGGACTACAGTGCCAATTCCTGCCCCTGCTGTGGTGTCCCTATCTATGATGAGCACCCTTCGGACCATTCCATAGTTCACATTCTCAGGCGTGAACTTAAGCACACAGTGATTCCTTCCCAACCAGCGACCCAACCACAGCCCCCCCAACCCGCAACCCCTCCTCCTGAAACGGAGATGGAAGTTCTCAGAATTTCAAAAAAAAATGAAAAATTAGAGCCAGCCACAATTCAACCACTTCTGGAAGAACCAAAAAAGAGTGCCTCTGATGAGCTTAGACTATATCTGGAGAGCATAAGTGCTGTGAGCGAAATTCCGAAGCCAGAGAAGAAAAAAATTACATTTTTTGATGACCCCGAGAACCTGGTTCTGGTTGTTGGATTAGTTGTAGCTGTCATTATTCTTTGCGTAGCTGTCCTCTGGTTCATCATACTAAGATGAGAAGGGAAACATGGAGGAAATAGTTGTAAGAGAGAATGTATTTCGACAATTGATAAGAATGCTGGAAGAACTGGAGAGAGGACGGGGAAACACAATCATCATAGAAGGGGAGCATGGTGTTGGCAAAACCTATCTTTGCGAGAAATTGGAGAAGTACTGCAGAGAGAAGGGTATTCTCTTCGTAGGTGCTGATGCAAGAAGATACGACATGGGGAGACCATATTCCACATTTATCCAAATTCTCGAAAATCTGAAAAATCTTCACGAAGGTTTTGTACCCCTCGGCCTTGCACCTTTTTTCGGCTCAAGAACTGCTGAAATCCCTGACCTCAGGACAGCCCAGAGTTTCCTTTATGAAAAGGTGTATAGGTTTGTGGATGATTTGGGAAGAGACGGGCTTGTGCTGTTTTTTGACAACATTGAATGGATGGATGCCTCGAGCATAGGTTTGCTTCACTATCTCGCAATGAAAGCTCCGCAATCCAGTTTTCTCCTGCTCTGCACCTACACCCCTGAGGACGGGAAGCTGAACCAGAATACACAGGCTGCAACAATGATTTCCATGCTGAGCACTGAAAAACTCTGCATGAGAATAAGACTTACCAACCTCAGCAAGGATGAAACCATAAAACTTGCAAAAAATTATTTGAGAGATGCAAATAAGCTTATTCTGGAGCAAATTTATGAGTACTCAAGAGGGAATCCAGGTGTTATCAGGGAACTGTGCAGGCATTTGGCTGAGGAGAAAACGAAGGATGTTGGATTGATTGCTCCTGAAAAGCTTCGTCCCTCATTTGAAAATCGTCTCAGCAGATTATCTCAAAAAGAACTGGAGGTTGCGAAAATTGCAAGTGTTATTGGATTGAGTTTCGACCTTGGATTCTTGGCAAAGATGTGTGGAGTGGAGGAAGAAGAACTTGTTGGAATCCTAGAAAAACTTGTGGAACTGGAAATTATTGAGGAACATGAGGATAAGTATGTTTTCAAGAACCCGGTGATAAGGGCTTTCCTCTATTCCCAGCTTCCCCGTGAACAGCGGACACATGTGCATCAGAGGGCTGCAGATTACATAGCTAGAAAATACAGGGAGGGTCATGAGAAAATCTATGCTCTTGCATACCACTATTTTCATGGGGAAAGTTATGAGCTCGCACTCAGATATTTGCTTAGGAGTGCAGAACTCTCGTATGAGGAGTATGCATTTGAACGCACACTGGAGTTGCTGAAGATGGCTGATAGATGTGCAGAGCATCTCGGAAACCTGTTTCTCCGTGCAGAGATAAAAGTTAGGACAGGGGATATTTACTATGGACTTGGAGAATTTGAGCGAGCCTGGGAGATTTACACAGGGCTAATCGAGGAGGAGGTTGTCAAAACAGATGCGAAGCTTCATGCAGGGCTTCATCTGAGGCTCGGAAATCTGGCAAACATGCGCGCTGAGTACTGGGATGCCCTCCGTTTCTATGAAAAAGGACTCGGGATTGCTTCATCATCAAAGCATGATTTTGAGACCGCAATGGCCCACAGAGGCTGTGGGTACATCTATCTCAGACTTGGAAACTGGCGGAAGGCACTTGATGAATATTCTTTAGCCCTTGCAATTTCCCAGAAACTCCATGATTCCTGGCTTAATGGAATTCTCTTCCTTGAACTCGGAAATCTCTATAATATGCGGGGCAATCTTGAGGATGCGTTAATGCATTATGCAATGGCCTGCAAAAACTTTGAGAAGGGAAAGTATTACCTGGATATGGGGAGAGCACTTTGCAATGCAGGCGATGTGTATGTGCAGAAGGAGGATTTTGTGCATGCTGACAAAAAATTTCTAGAGGCTCTGGAATTTGCCAAAAAAACAGAAAACGAGAGTTTTGTCCAGTGGGTGGAAACAAACCATGGGTTTGCCCTCGTGAAATTTGGAAAGATTGAGGAGGCGAAGAAGCGATGTTATGCTTTCCTTGGAACCTGCAAACTGAACAAGAACAGGTTTGGAACTGCAAGGGCATTTAGAGTGCTGGGCTGGGCTGAGAGGGAACTTAAAAATTATGCCAATGCGCTGGAATATTTCAACCTTGCACTGGAAATTCATCAGACGCTTGGAGTTCAATACGAACTTGGTAGGGAACTCTGGGAGCTCGGGAGAACCTATGAGGAGATGGAGGAGAGAGAGAAGGCAAGAAGACACTATGCCCGTGCCCTGGAGATTCTCGGTGCTATTGGTGCCAGCTATTATGTTAAAAAACTTAAAGAGAAGCTTGGAAGACACTAATCCTTTAATGAACCTGAAAATGAGAGCGTGGAAAGCAAGGAGAGGAAGCAATTGTACTATCAACCTTCCTCGTGAACATCAAGATGCCAGGCATGGATGTTCACAATGCTTGGTGAGAGAAAGAAAAAAGAGAGGGGCCTCATAACGCCTGTATGTGATAATAATTGCCCTGAGGCCCAAGGTAGTAAACGGAGAGGAGGTATAAAAAAACGAAAGAAATTGGTTTAAACTCGCAGATTTTAAATCTATGGACGAATTACTCTCTCCTCTAGGCGTTCACAAGGTCCCCTGATAGTACACCGCAGCCACTTCGGGGATAACCTATAAATACCACAAAACTTATTTTGCCTCACTAAGGAAAAG
>JAWACX010000172.1:0-4092 GCA_038896575.1 Thermoplasmata archaeon | reverse complement strand
CTTTTTAAAAATCGAAGATGTAACTCTTCTTTTGTTTCATGGCGAGACTCTAGAGAAATATTCAAAAATTTGGGAGCTTAAACCAGAAGAGGTAATGCTCAACTTGCTTAAAAAAAGGCATTTGGATCCGACTTTTGAACCAAAGTTTTATGAGCAAGATCCCTTTCTTGTCGATATTGTTCCAGATATTTTTGTTGCTGGCCATGTGCACACTTTTGATGCTGAGACCTACAGGGGAACTGTCATGGTAAATGCTTCTACCTGGCAATCCCAAACAGAATTTCAGAAGCAGTCAAACATCACCCCGATGCCCGGCTATGTTTTTTACTATGAACTTGACACTGGGAATTACAAGGCACTTTCATTTCTTTCCTGATTTCCGTTCCCTGTAAAATTTCAGCAGAAAGTAAGAGGCAAGAACTCCAATGCAAATTATCATCACATAGTCCAGGATTGAGCCGTATTCTATTATCAATGTGTAATTCTCACCGAGAATATAACCCAGATATGCGAGGGCTATGCACCAGGGGATTGAGCCCACAAAAGAGTAAACTGAGAATTTCCATATGTTCATCCTTGCTATACCTGCAGGCAATGAAATGAAGGTTCTTATCACAGGTAGAAGGCGTCCGACAAAAACAGCCTTATCTCCATGCTTTTCAAACCATGCTTCCGCCTGTTTCAAATGCTTTTCAGTTACAAAAAAGTACCTGCCATATTTGAGCACCCCAGCCCTTCCCACATAGTAGCCAAAGTAGTAGGCAAGAAGAGAGCCCGCAAGGTTTCCTCCTGCACCAGCTAAACTCACAAGATAGAGGTTGAATGTTTGGCCAGGGTAAGAGGGGGACGAGGCAAAGCCAGCAAATGGCATAATCACTTCTGATGGAACTGGAATGCAGGCACTTTCAAGGACCATGAGGAAAAAAATTCCGGCATAGCCAATGCTAACAATGACCGAGAGAATGAACTCAATCATGAAGGCAACCAAACTCATGAAGAAAGAAAAGGTTGTGAGTATAAAATTGTTTTTAGTGCTCCTCCAACTGCTCAAAATCGTTGCTGGAACATCTTGGAACAGTGAAAGAGGCAAGTAACTCCTCAACCCTCCGCAAAGCCTCCTTTTTCAACCCTTTTTCGTGGATGTACACATAATCTGGCTTCGGCTTTGAAAGCACCTTCCCAAGCGTTTCTGGTGTCAGTGCAGGCACTGCATACTCTGGCACCATGTGGGCAAAGTTAAGTTTTTTTCCGAGGACCATCTCAGTAAATCTCGGAGCATAATGCCCCCCTCCAAAACCAACAACTACCGGGTATCTCCTTTCTTCAATCTCAAGCACAGTTCTTGCAATCACCTCTGCGGCCTTCCCGTCTCTCCATCTTTCCTCGTTACTCCCAATCTCAATGAACATTATTGGGGTTTCTACATAAGGACCATGATGCGTCACCTCAAGCGAGATTTTGTAGTCCATTCCCCTGCCAAGAAAAAACATCTTTCGCAGGGCGCTGCCCATAAGTTCCGGTGCTGCAGGAGCAACTTCAAAGTCCCTGCCGCCAAACTCTGCCTTTGAGAAATTTCCAAGGGGATGGACTGTCAATGTAGGAATCCCGGTTTCACTCTTGTGTCTTGAGAGAACAATGATCTTCTCAAACTCCAGTCCTGCATCTCTTGCCTTGAGGTCAAAATTTTCTGCATAGATGTGAAGTTGTTTCATTGTAAGCATGAGAAAATTTTTGTGCCTATAAACAGGAAACCCCTCAAATTCACCTGCAACCTCCCAGTCCACAATTGAATGAAGTGCATCTCTTATCCGCATGCTTGCTATATCTGGCTCCGATGCAACGAGAAGGTACATCCTCCCACTCGGTGCCTACTTCCTTCTCTTTCCCTTCTTTGGTGCTCCCTTTTTTCCCTGTTTTTTAGTTTTCTCTTCCCTCATTTCTCCACACTTCTCAAGCATTGCATCAAATTCGCCTGAGAGATAGAGGATGAAGAGCATAGATTTCATTATTTTCTCAAACTCCTGTTCCAGATTTTTTTCGTCTTTCAAATCGAGAAGGCCATGGTCAAGGAATCTTTCCAGGGTTATGTAACCTATGGCTTCCATGAGACGGATTTCATCCGCATCAACACTGTTCTGGGAGATTGCTGTAATCTCTCCAGCATCAACTTCCGCCATTTTCTGATAGACCTCTTCCTTGAAATCTGGTGAGAGAACTCCGTCATCAGGCTCTGCCTGGAGAATCCCACATCCCAGGAATTTCTCAAAATGTTCACCTATTGTCTCTATATCTGTTCCGAAATCCTCGGCCATCGCTACCAGCTCGCTGAAACCCTCAAATTCCTCGTCCTCAGCCATCTCCCCAGAAACCTTTTTTTCCCTTTTTTTTGATGTTTTTTTCCTCATAATTGGGCAAGCATCATGGGGTATATAACTCTTTTTTTAGCTTCCCATTTGGAAAACCCGTTCTATGCTTGCCTTCTCTTAACCCCAAATAATTAATAAGGAGGAAGCAATTTACCTATCATGCGATTGAGAAATTTCGGGTCTCTTGGAGTTGTGGCAATTCTTGTTCTGGTCGCTACAAGCAGAGCCCTGAGCATCACTCCCCAATCCCCGGTGGATTATGAAGAGATTGTAGACCTCGTGCTCACCAGCGCAAATGAGAGTGACTTTCCCTCCCTTTACGGATATGGTAACTTTGTGGATTTAACCTATGGAATATCGCAGCCAGATGGAACTCTATCTCTGGTTGTTTCCCGGATAGAGCTCTCCTCATCAACTCTCACGAACCTCACAGTTGGTATTGTGAGCAAGGAAAACAGGACTGAGACCTCTACCGCACCATCTATCGCCTCCCACAACAAAACTGTGTATGTTAGCTGGGCTGAAGCAGGAGGAATTCTCCTTGTGGTGATTGAGAATGGCACAATTGCAAATACCACAAAAATTGGAGGTTTTGCCAGCTATTACAATTCTCCATCCATTGCTACCTATGGAAAAGAAATGATGCTCTCATTTATCTGCGGGAACCAGACAGGTAATGCTACACTTGTCGTTGTAAACCGGAATGAGAGCGGAAATTTCCAGATTGAGGTGGTTGATACCTTGCCCTTTGGCCCGACCAAACCCAGAAAAACAGCTTGTGGATACGACATCTATGGCAACGCCCACATATTCCTTGGAAACCAATCCACAATTGAGCACTATTTCTCAAACGGAACTGAATGGCATCATGAGAAGCTTGGCCTGGGGTTCTCCCTCGTATCTGAGCCAAATCTGAGATTTGTGAACAATTTGTGCTACCTGGGCTTTTGGGTCTCAAATGGAGTGCACATGAATTCTGTGCTGGGAAAAGGTGTGGTAGGAGATAACGGAAGCCTCGGGGAAATTGAGCATATGATTCTCTCCACCTCAGCCCCTCTCTCGCAGGAAGAACTTTACTTTACTCCCAGAGTTTATCTTGCACCTTCTGGTAGCAGAACTCTTTATGCAGCCTGGAGCGAAAAAGAGGATTCTGGCAATCTCACTGGAAAAGTTGGAAAGATTGTGGGGTCCGAGTTTGTGGGCGCTAGTGGCCTCGGGAATGGAAAGATTTGTGGAATATTTGCAGAGCAAGATAAACTATATGTTCTTGCAATTGAAAATGGAACTCTTCACTATAAAATATTTAAAATTCACAGAGAAAATCCGGTTTTAACTATTTTGGAAACAGCACATACTAAAATCACCCTTGGCTGGAGCCGTTGCTATGATGAGGATTTTGCATGGTATGAGGTTCATGTTGGAAATGTAGAGAACTTCACACCTTCCCTTGGAACCCTCTATGCTACAATCTATGACCCTGAACAAACTGTCTGGATTGTTGAGAACCTGAAACTAGGCATGGAGTATTTCTTTCTCATTGGAGTGCGGTTCACTGATAACCAGACTGTCTATTCAAATTTTGTGTCCTATAAAACACCTGCACCTGTTGAGCGAGTGAATGCCACGGTTTCTGATGTGAGACCAGATGGTTTCACGGTTTCCTGGGAGAAAAAGGAGTGTTTAAATTTCGAGTTACATCTTGCCATTACACCTGATTTTGAGGACG
>JAWACX010000171.1:0-4141 GCA_038896575.1 Thermoplasmata archaeon | reverse complement strand
CACTTGAGAATTATGCAAAAAAAGCAAGGGCGGAAAAAGAGGCGTATGTTCCACTGGGACTCGCAGGTTTTCAGCATCTGGAGGTTGAGGAAAAAACTCCGAACGGGCTGGCAAAGGAAAGGACAAGGATGCTGGAATATTTGCTCAAGCAGTTTGTTGAGATTGGAGCAAAGCAGCCAGTGCTTTTTGTTGTTGATGACCTGCATTTTGCAGACTCTGCAACCCTTGCATTTTTCCATTATCTTTCCAGAAATGTGCGAAAAGAAAGAATTCTGGTGGTTGCCACTTATGTTGAAGAGTATGCCAGTGCTGATACTCTCTTCGCAAAAACATTGAGGAACATGAGCATAGAGAGAATCTACACCACCTTGAGGCTTGGGAATTTCAGTGAGAGAGAAACCGAAAGCATGGTTCAGCAATTTGGATTTGAGAATGCAAAAGAGGCAGGAAAATACATTCACGAAAGAACCTCTGGAAACCCGTTCTTTGTTGTTGAGTTTCTGACAGCACTCAGGGCTGCGAATGTAAAAGAGGTTGATGGAATTAAAAAGATTGTAGTGCCAGAGAGTGTGAAGGGTCTTATCAAGTTGCGAGTATCCAAGCTGAGCGAGAAGGGAATGAAGGCACTGGTTGCGAGTGCAATTCTCGGGAGAGCGTTTGAGTATCAGGCCCTGAAACGGCTTGTGGATTTAGATGAGGAGGAACTCCTGGATGCACTGGATGAGCTGAGAGACCAGCATATACTGGTTGAGAGTGGTGAATTTGAGGAAGGATACAGATTTGTGAGCAACACTGTGCAGGAGGTTGTTTACAGGGAACTAAGCGGGATGCGGAAGAAACTGTTGCATCAGAGGGCAGGGAATCTCCTTGAGGAAATGCATTCCGCTGATGAGAAATTCTGGAGTGCAATTGCCACCCATTACAGGGAAGGAGGAAATCGTGAGAAGTTTATTGAGTATGGAATTAAGGCAGGCAGAGCTGCAGCCAGAAGATTTGCAAATCCAGAAGCAATTGAGTTTTTTAAGGGCGTGCTGGAAGTGATGGAAGAGGGGTTTGAGGGGAAAGTGGAGATTCTGGGAGAGCTTGCAGATGTGCTAGAATTAGAAGGGAGATTTGATGAGGCACTGGAAATCCTGGATAAAAGAATTGGTTCCACGGCTAACATTGTTGAGACTGCGAAAAGCTACAGAAGGAAATGTGAGATTTACATATCCAAAGGAGATTACGAAGGTGCCTGGAAGGAGGCAGAGAGGGGAGAGCGACTGCTGGCAGAGACCAAGGAGGCAAGGCACGAACTTGCAAGGTTGTGGAGTGCAAAGGGCTATGTGTATGAGCGAAAATGGGAGTACAGAAAGGCCATAGAGTGGCAGGAGAAAGCACTGGTAGTGTTTGAAAAGGTAAAGGCAGAGAAAGAGATGGCAAATGCAATCCATAGAATTGGAGCATGTTACATCTATCTCGGAGAGTACGAAAAAGCAATGGAGTTTTTCTCAAAAGCCCTTGGAATTCGTGAGAAAATAAATGACTTGCGAGGGCTTACAGGAAGTTACAACAACATTGGAATTATATACCATGATAAAGGAGACTATGAGAAAGCACTGGAGTTTCATACAAAGAGCTTAGCATTGAGAGAGAAAATCGGAGATGTGTGGGGCATAGCCATTTCCTACAGCAACATTGGAATTATCTATCACGATAAAGGGGACTATGAGAAAGCACTGGAGTTTTACACCAAGAGCCTGGAATTGGGAGAGAAAATAGGAGATGTGTGGGGCGTTGCCCATTCCTACACCACAATCGGGGCTATCTATCACGATAAAGGGGAGTATGAGAAAGCACTGGAGTTTTACACAAAAGGCCTGGAATTGAGAGAGAAAATCAGGGATGTGTGGGGCATTGCCCTTTCCTGCTATACCATAGGAATTCTCCATCAGGACAAAGGGGACTATGAGAAGGCATTAGAATTCCTCACAAAAAGTATTGAACTTGCTAAAGAAATCGGGGATAAGTCAAGATTGTGCGAGGGTTTGCTGAGAATTGCAGTGTGTTTCCTTGCATTAAAAGATACGGAGAGATCCAGAAAAGCTCTGGGCGAGGCTAGGGGAATTGTGACCGAACTTGGTTCAAAAGCACTGGAAGGTAGTTTTCTCACAGTCTTCGGTAAACTTCTTGTGGCTGAGGGAAATCTGGGTGAAGGGGAGGAAGCACTGGCGAAAGCGGTTGAGATTTACGAAAAAATAGGAATCTTAGATATGGATTATCACAAAACATTATTCGAGCTCGGAAAAATAAGAAAAAACAAGGAGTTGCTTGAGAAAGCACTGGCTTTCTTTGAGAGGATTGGGAACAAGGTGTGGGCGGATAAGGTTAGAGAGGAGATTGGGAAGGTATGGGGTGAAGATGCTCTGAGAGGCGGAAGTTAGTGAAACGGACGGTGAAGAGAAAACAAACTATATATTCTCTTGCCTCTATGTGCATCAGATGCGGTTCCCAGAGAAAGGCATTGATGAGAAAAGAATTCTCGTGGAACTGGAAAAACTTCAAAAGAAAAACTGGGGTTTCGCCTCTGGTAGGATATTTGGCTCAATGTGTGCCCTGCCTCTGGAGATTTCTGTGAAAGCTTACAACATTTTCATAGAATCAAACCTTGGAAACCCGGGCCTTTATCCAGCCACTGCTGAACTTGAGAAATGGGTTGTGGAGATGGTTGGGGCCCTCCTGCATGGAAAAAAAGTTTATGGAAAGGTTCTTAGCGGGGGCACAGAGGCAAACATCACAGCACTCTGGATGTATAGAAATATGCTCCGCAAAAAAGAAGTCCTTTTACCGGTGCATGCCCATTTCTCTTTCAAAAAGGCATGTGACCTCCTTGCCCTGAAACCAGTTATGGTGAAAGCTGACAGGGATTACACAATGGATGTTACTGACCTGAAGAGAAAGATTTCCAAAAAAACCTTATGTGTGATTTGTGTTGCTGGCTCTACCGAACTTGGAGTTGTGGATAACATCCCGGAAATCGGAGAAATCTGTGCCTCAAAGGACTTGCCCCTGCATGTAGATGCTGCCTTTGGAGGCTTTGTTATTCCTTTTTTGAAGGCAATGAAATACAAAATTCCAGATTTTGATTTTCTTGTTGAAGGAGTGAGTTCAATCACTGTTGATCCGCACAAAATGGGGCAGAGTGTGATGCCCAGCGGAATCTTGCTTACAAGGGAGAATTACTGGGAGCAGATAGAGTTTTCAGCACCATACCTCACCTCGGAGGTCCAGAGCACATTGCTGGGCACAAGGGCAAGTGGTGCTGTGGCAGGCACCTATGCTGCAATAAAAACACTTGGCTTCAATGGATATCTGAAGATTGTGAAGTATTGCATGGAGCTTACAGAGCATACCTGGAATCTTGCAAAAGAGCACGGGCTCGAGTTGGTGAGAGAGCCTGTTATGAACATTCTCGCAATCAGGGTAGAAAACGCAAGGGATGTTGTGAAAATGCTCCATGCAAGAAAATTCTTTGTCTCCTACGGAGAACTCACTGACGCTATTCGCCTTGTGCTCATGCCTTATATAAAAATTGAAAACATTGAGGAATTGTTTAAGAAGGGAATTCTTCCACTTGTTCTGAAACGGTGAGGTTTTTACTCCTCATAGAGTTTAAGCTGGGAGCGGACTATAGTGAGGTTTTCTCCGCTCTCACGCGTCGTAATTGCATCCGCATCCTCAATTATGGTGACACCGCAGCCATTGCATTTTGTGGCATAGCAATCAATTATGGCACCACATATTGGGCAAATGCATTTGCTCTCAGGTGGGAAAAATGCAGTTTGATGAAGCTTTATCTGCTGGAGAAAGGTTTTGAGGAAGGCAATTTGCCTCCGATGAAGTTTATGTTTGTCAATACACACGAGTAGCAAGGCATCGTGCTCAGAAACCAAGTCTGCCAGATTCTTCAGATTCATTGAGAGTTTTTCAAAGGAGTGGGTGATAAGAAGAGGCGAAGGGTCGTCAAACATTATGCAAACTCTTTCGTTCTGGAGGATTAACTCCCTCAGATAGTCCCACAGCTTTTCTGTGGTATATTCCGTGTTCTCAACAAAATAGATAATGTTTATTGCAGAATTCTGGACTCTGGGGCATACCTCTT
>JAWACX010000170.1:0-4156 GCA_038896575.1 Thermoplasmata archaeon | reverse complement strand
ACACCTGAGCAATTCCCGCGCCCATTGTTCCTGCACCAGCCACACCTACTTTTCTTATTTCCATGAATTTCACCAAGGGCCGAATTAATTGGTGATATAAAAAGTTCATCACGCATTTCAAGGCAGGATCAACTGCATCATATAAATCGAAATTGCAGCTGTGATTCCAGAAATCCAGAGCATTATGCAGAAGTGCTTGAGCATCACATAGGGATGACTTCCTTTTAAAATTTTAAGCATGTAGGCAGAGAGAAAGGAGTGAACGGAGATAACGAAGAGAGAGATTATCATGAGCCAGGTGGCATCAAAAACCGTTCCGTGGAGAATATTCAGAAATGGGTACTCCTCCGGGGGTGCTACAGAACTCATCAGCCTCTGAATCCAGCCCGAGAGGTAGAGGGAAATGTAGAGTGGGAATGTGATGCCTGCTGTGAGTCCGTAGAGAATCCCTGCTGTTGTAGAACACACCTGGTATTTGTGTTTTCTTAAGCCCACGATTGTAATGAAGTTGTCACTGATAATCTGGCTTATCTGCCTCGGATTCCCGCCAATATGGGTTCCCTCAACATACAGTGCATTGAACTTTGAAATCAAATCGCTTCCGCTCTCAATACCGAACAGTTTCCAGGCCAGATTCTTGTTTATTCTCAGATTGAGTCTTTTGTAAAGGTCATCGATGTTCTTGGTCAGGGGCCCGAATCTATACTGGCGCAGCTTTTTAAGAGCAAATGTAGTCTCCTTTCCCATTGCACCTGCAGAGCTTCCAAGGGAGCGAATAAAAGAAGGAAAATTCTCATCCCTCCTGATAATTATTTCCTCTTCCTTATCTGCAAGATAGCCAGTAAATGCAAGGGGTGTAAAGACAAAGGGAACGAGGATGTAGAGGGGCACCGAAACAAAAATGTAAAGGAGGGCTGCTGGAAAGAGCAGCAGGGCTGAGGCTGTAGCAGTATAGAGAAAACTCCTTTTCAACCTCTTCTCCCTCTCTGTCTCTGTCCCTGAGGTCTGCCAGATATGCTCACCAGGCACAACTGTGGCAAAGAAGTAGAGGAAAAAAATTTCACCGAGAACGAAAAGGAAACCTGCACCGAGCAGCAGGTAAATTGCATTCTCGCCAACCAGAAAAGGGAGTATAAATACGAAAACAAAAATAAATATCACAACAACAGCAAATGAAACGAAAACTTCATTCATCACATCCACAGCATTCAGGCTTGATCTGTACTTAACTACAAACTCCTCCATTGTTGCCTTCTGCTCGTTTTCCGCAAACTTCTCAGCTCCTTCGCCAGTCTCTATAGCGTGTGCCATCCTTGTGAGAAAGTCAGAAAAAAGCACACTGGGAGTCATCTCAGCAACGAGTCTGCAGGCTTTCTGCAGTGCAATATTCCACTTGCTCATAAGGTCATAGACCCTCTTTACCTCCCTTGCCAGCGCTCTGTACTCCTTCATCTCTCCCAGAATATCAAACATTTCCTTTCTGGATACATAGGCAACAGAAAGAACTCCAAGCCTTGTCACAAAAAGGTGCATATCCTCGTCTATTGATTTTCCAAGCCTTTCGTAAATAACCAGGGGGTGGAGGACCACATAAACGCAAATAAAGAGGGGCACGGCAACAAAGAGAAGGAAATAGAGGACATCCTGGAGAATCGTGGGTTGAAGGATGAGAAGCGAGAGGAGGAACACAGTAGTGAAGAGGAAAGCGGGAAGAATTCTCGTGAGGATGTACTCCTTTGGTGTGATATCCATCCAGAGATACGCTTTTCTCAATCTTTCAATCATGTAACCGCCTGGATTAATCTATCAAATTCCTGCAGAAATTCCTCAGGATTTCTTATGCTGTCTATGTTCCGCTCGAAGTACTCATCTAGAATTTTGTTGAGCACATCGTAGTCAAACACCTTTTTCTCAACAAGTTTCTGGATTGCCCTTGCCCTTGCCTCCATGTCCCTGTAAACCATGGCCTTATCCTTGTACTTTAACCTCGGGGCAATCTTTTCCTCAAGGATGTAGGAGTTGTTGATACCGTTGAAGAAGAACTGGTCCCTATCTGGCTCCCACATGAACATATTTCTCGTGAGCACTCCTCCCTTCTCCTTTGAGTATCTCAGGATTTCATCTATGGAAATACATCTTCGCATAACTCTGCCCCCCTCGTAAACATTCTGCTGGAAAACGACCAGGTTGAGGTTATCCATGAACCGCTCAGGAATGTTTATAGGCTCACCAATAAATCTCTGAATCAACTGTTTCACAGAAGGTGCATGAAATGTGGAGAGCACATAATGCCCGGTTTGCATCGCCTGGAATGCCACAAAACCTTCCTTGCCTCTTATCTCACCAACAACTATGAAGTTTGGTCTGCTTCTCAGTGCTGCCCTGAGCAAGTCGTACATCTCAACCCTTGCACTCTCCTGAACACTCTCTCGGGTTAGCATTCGCTGCCAGACTTTATGAGGCGAAATTATTTCAGGAGTGTCCTCAGCAGAGTACACCTTGAACTTGTGGTTGATGAAGGGAATAAGGGCATTCAATGTTGTGGTTTTGCCTGAGGCTGTTTCTCCACAGATAAACGCGTTTATCCCGTTCTCTATACAGAGCCAGAGAAAACCTGCCATCTCTGCACTCATTGTATTCCATGCCACCAGCCTTGGCAGGGTATAGGGTTTTTCAGAAAATTTTCTGATAGTGAAGCTGGGACCGCGCACACTCACATCCTCACTGTAAACCACATTTAACCTTGAGCCATCAGGCAGTGCAGCATCAACAACTGGTCGTGCATCACTCACAGGATGGCCTATACGCTCGGTCATGTTTCTCAGGAACTCATCAATCTCTCCGAGTTTTGCAAACTGGAGGTTCGTTGCTATCATTCCAAAGAGTTTGTGGGTGATGTGAATCTGAGTTGTGCCAACGCAGTGGATATCTTCAATGTAAGGGTCCCTGATGAGCGGTTCAATTTTTCCGTTTTCAAGGATGTTCTTTTTAATATGGTACCTCAGGACTTCCAGTTCTCTGGCTGTGACTGGAATTTTTTCAAACTCAAACTTCCTGAAAAATCCCCACTTTTCCTTTCCCTCTACAGTGGTAATCCTGTTTATCAGCTTGTCAATCAGGAGTTCAAATTCCTCCTTCTTTTCCGGTGTCTCTTCAAACCGTGTTGCATACTTCAGCATGAGTTCCAGAATCTTGTTGTATTTTTCTTCGGTTTCTGGCAAAAGTGGTGGCTCTATAACCACATAGTAATAGCCATTTGGTCTGTAGATATGGATGAATATTGGGTCACCTACTGGATAGATGATGTTCGGGTTTTTCTGCCTTGCAACCTCCTCTCCAAGCCTTTCAAGAAACACGGGTCTGGTAAAACCACGGGCTAATAGGCTTTCAATGTACTGCCCGAGATGGGGATTTTTTGCAATCACTTCCTCAAGTGTTGCCATGCTAAGCCACCGTTGTTATATCCACAATTATCCCCCGTTTTGCCTCAACCCTGAATCCTATCACACTACCAACATAGTCCTGTGCGTTTGTATACCTTGTGATTGTCATCACACGCTGGATTTCCCCTTCGCCATAGCTTTTTTCAATTTCAATGAGAATATCAACTGCAGAGAAAATTGCGTTCTCAACCTCCTTTGTCAGTTCTCCGCTCTCAAATGTAAGCACCACCGCCTTACCTCCTGCAACAATTTTTTTAAAAAAAGCCATTGCCTCAATTGCAGTCTCAGGCGTGAGCTGGTCCTTCACGAGCGCTGAGAATGTGTCTATAATGCAGACATCGGTTTCAAAAAGTTTTCTTGCAGCCATAAGCCTTGTCAGAAAATCCTTTCTTGGAATGCTCTTTCCGATGAGCGGAAACACAGGGATAAACAGCAAATGCCTAGATGTGAGATATTCAATAATCTGGTAGTCCAACGATTCCATCTGGTCAATCAACCCTTTCGTGGTGAGTTCTGTAGAGATGTAGGTAACATTGTAGTTGTTCTTCAGCAGCCCATAGAGTATTCTCTGTACCACTGCACTCTTC
Organism: Thermoplasmata archaeon; assembly: GCA_038896575.1. GTDB lineage: Archaea > Thermoplasmatota > Thermoplasmata > Lutacidiplasmatales > SKW197 > SKW197. Next base: position 126 of record JAWACX010000170.1, on the reverse strand, counting down.
CCACTCCCGTGTTTACCGGCAATTGCAGTGATTGTGCCCACTGGAATGCCACCACCGAGCCTCCTGTGAAGTCCATCCCTAGGTATCTCTATTGAAAAGATTTTGCCAATCATGGACTCACCACTC
>JAWACX010000169.1:0-4209 GCA_038896575.1 Thermoplasmata archaeon | reverse complement strand
GTAAAACAACCCAATCCCTGTTTCCATTTTTGTCCATTGATGAAGATGGGATGCCACGCATGTTTCCAAAAGCAGCCCACTGTGCTTTCCCGGGTCTTCACCCAAATACGAAAGGAGTGCAGCGGTTATTGAGGAAGTAGCAAAGTATTTTCGTCTGCTCAATCTGGCACTCCGCTCTAAAATTCCTTTTGCGTCAACAAAGAAGATAAGTTCTGCCATTGTAAAAAGTTCAAGTGCTTGGAGTACAGATTCCTGGGAAAGTTGTAATTTTCTTGAAAGGGTTTCGATGCTTACATCTGGACCTGTAGTAAGAGAAAGAAGTAGCGCTGGAAGTTTTGTCAGCGTTCTTGTTTCTAGATTTGCCATATGTGGGATGTCATATTGAACAACCTTCAGGACTGCATCTACACATTGTCTAAACTCCCGTGTGGAGAGAAGATAGGGAAGCCCACCAAACCACATGTAATCCTCGATCACGGTCTCTGTGGTAGCTGGCAAAAATCTCGCAATCTCCTTGGCGCAGTGGTTTTCAGCTTCTCTGAAGAAAAGCTCTGCAGTTTGAGCATCAGGTGAAAAAAAACCATTTCTCAAACACTCTGTAGTCTTCAGATCTACCAGGGTTTTCTCATACTTCAGCATAAGATATTCCTGAAAATTCAGCGGAAATATCCTTTCTATCCTGGCACGACGTGCAATGTCTGGTGAGAGTGCCAAATCCAATGCCGCGGAGCCAGTGATAAGAAGAAATACATTGGGCGCATAATCATGAATTGTTTTAGCTGCAAGTGCCCAGCCCGGGTCATAATGGACCTCATCTATAAACAAGACCACCCTGTCTTTCGTACACAGTGCAGAGCCCCCGAGATGATACTTTTCGTACACACCGAAAGCCTCTTTCAATCCCACACCAAACATGCGTGCCTCGTCTAATGGCATGTAAACAACTCTGTGCGGAGGGAGCAGATATTCTTTCCGAAGCCAGGTATGCAACTGGTGCATCACCACGGTCTTCCCTGTTCCCCGCAGGCCGGGCATAACCACCAACCGCTGCGTAGGTTTACCATCTAAAAACTCACGCAAATATTTTTCAAGCCGAAAATAGATTTGACGCTTAAATCGAAAGTTATTGGCATGCACTGCAGCATGTTCTCCACCAAAGTTCACCCATTTATTCACGAATGCATTTGCATTTTCCTGCATATTATTCGTAATAACGAGTAAATATTTAAATATATCTACTCGCTTAAACGAGTAAAATCCTTCTAAATTATCCCCATCTCCTGCAGTTTTTCAGGCAGATAAGTGTCTGTGACATAGTTCAGTCCGTACTTTGCCAGTGACTGCTGTTCCGCCTTCTTGTTAATTTTAAGCATAAGTTCAATCTCATTTTTCCAGAATTCATCGTTAAATCTTGGGTCCGTGAGTTCAGCATGCAATGCAGCAATGTCCTTATCTGTGAGTTTGTCAGAAGGTAAATCGTAGTTGACAATGTCTGAAGCAGTAACACCAAGGAACTGAGCGGAAGGAGTTGCCAGATACTCGCTGATGTGCGCGGTTTTTATTGCACCGTAAGCAACACTTGCGTAAATTCTGAAAGACCAGGGGTCTCCATCAGTAAAGACCACCACAGGCAGCCCGAGTTCTTCATTCAGCCGCTTTATGAACCTCCTGGTACACCTCGCTGGCTGTCCCTTCAGGTGAACGAGAATCGCATCGTACTCCTCATCAAAACCATTCTCAGCCAATCTATCAAACATACCACCGCACTCTATTGCAATCACAAATTTCGCATCCACATCCACAAATGTAATTTTTTCCTTTTCCACATTGTAAGGCAGAGCATAGCCACCATCACCCACATCGTCCCTGCAATTAATTCTCTTCTTCTCACCCTTCCTGTTAACCTCCTCAATTGTCAAATTCCCGATAACAGAAGCTCCATTCTCCTCTGGCCTCAAATGAAAGTCCTCCCGCAATGCAGAAGCCACAATTTCAAGGTCTTCCACGAGCTTGTTTGACTCTTCCTCGCTTCCAAACTTTGCGATCTCCCACTGCTCAGAAATGTAGTAAAGTTCTCTCAATGTGGATGATTTCCCTGTTCTCAGCATCTCCTCTATGAACTCAATCATGTGGATTGTCCGCAGAAGCATCAGGGCCCCATCAAGTTTTTTCGCACTTCTTGTCCCCTGCATCTCACCCAGCTTCCACACATTTGCCCTGCTTGAAAACGAGATGTTCTGCTTGCTCCTCACAGAAACCCGCATCGCTGGAATCTCTCCTGCTGCAAGCTGCCCGTAAATATCTTGGACAATCTTCATCAACCTTGCCTTCTTTTCCTGCTCCATCTCACCTCACCCTCACCAGCACCCGTTCCTTTTCCTCCACAAACTCTATTTTCCTTGCCAGAAACTGTTCAATCACCCAGGCAACTGTTCTGGCATGCTGACTCACATACTTTGTTGTGAATTCTGAACTGCCATTGGCAACAGCCAGAAAAGGCAGAATCTGGTCAGCCATCTTAGCATCAACGGTGCAACCGTTCGCTAAATTTCTCTTCAATTCATCAGCGCACTCCTCACCAATCTGCTCAGCCGGAACACCTTTTTCTCCCACTGCTGAACTTCCAAGCACCGTGTTTCTGTAGTTCCCCCAGAGTGTGAGGCTCACACCCGGACACCTGGCCCTCACCCATTCTACGCTGAACTCCATCTCCTTGTCTGGAAACACCCGCAGCACAGCATCCTTCATCCTCGCAGGCACATGCTCTGGCAGCTGTGAGCAAACAATTTTTCCATGGAGCCTGAGTGCCCCCTCTGGTTGTGTGCAGACCCAGTTCCTCACACCTGAATTTCCAATCTTTACCGTGACAATGCCCCCACCTGCCGGATAAAATCCCCTCTGCTCTATGGCTACCTCCATCTCCACACCCAGGTTTCTGAGTACAGGTAAGAGTACCTCCTTCACATAGTCCATTGTAGGTGCCCTTGTTACATCAGTTCCTCCCACAATTCTGAGTTCCAAGTTTTCATTGCGCACCACAAAAGGGAGTACCACAGTCTGGAGGAGGAGGGCAATACTTCCTGCAGTCCCTATGTCTATCTCTATTTTTCCGCCTTTAAGATTTCCTGGCAAAATCACAACCTCCTTTGCACCCACACCCAGACCCTCAATTTTTGTTTCACTTAACAAGGTAAGCAATTTCAGTGCTGCAAGATGCTGGGGTCTCAGTCCTCCTCGCTCCCTCTTTGCCCTGATGTTCTTTATTCTCACCTGTTGCTGGGTGATAAGTGCAAAGGCTGCGGAGGTTCTCACAATCTGGCCCCCGCCCTCACCATAGCTTCCGTCAATCTCCAGCATTGCCTACACCATTATGGCATGCCTTGCCCTCATCGTGTCCTCATTTTCGTTCTTCCTTTCCATTATCTCTGCAACAAGAGCATCCAGGAAAATGAAAGCCGCAACTTCAAATAAGGTGCCAAGTGGAGCGTAGCGTTTGTGCTTTGTATCCCGCTCAATCTTTAACTCGAGGATGTAATTTCCAGCCAGTGCCAGTTTCGAGTGTCGATTTGAGGTAATTACCACAACCTCACCACCGACCCTTCTCACGATATTTGCAGTTTGAATTGCAGAGTATGTCTCCCCTTTATTTGAAATTATGAACACAAGGTCCCCATGCTCCACAATAGGAGTGATTGTTTCACCGATGAAGTAGGCCCTGAGACCCATCTGGACGAGACGCATTGCAAAGGCCTTGCCCACAATACCAGAGCGCCCGGCCCCATACACAAAAATCTGCCTTGTTTTGAGGACTTTGTCAGCAACCACATTTATTGTCTCAATGTCGCCGTTCTCGAGAATTTCCTTTACCCTTTCAAGAATGTATGTTTTTGCCTCCGCAAATGTGCTCTTCCTTATCTCAGGGCCAGCGTTCATTTCTTTTTCTTCCCTCCCTTTACCTTCTTCTTTTGCTCTGGCTTCCTTACCTTTGCACCCTCCTTCTCCACAATCCTCTCCTTTATTTTGGCCACCTTCTTTGCAAACACCCGCTCGTACATTATTCTCATGTACATAGCGTCATGCTCTAGCAATGGCGAGTTCGAGATTATGGTGGCATCGTAGTTGTTGTCTATGAGCACCTCAGCCAGCGGCTCAAACTTAAGATTTCCGCTCTTTATCGGTGTCATTCTTATTTCAGTTGTGCCTTCCACA
>JAWACX010000168.1:0-4211 GCA_038896575.1 Thermoplasmata archaeon | reverse complement strand
CACACATTGCGTTATGCGTGCTCACACTGTTGGTAAAGGAAATACTTGAGAGAGAGCTGGGAAAGGAGGTAATGATAAGAATACTTGAGAAATTTTCATACAGCATAGACACAGTAAAAGGATGTTTCGAGTGGTTTGGAAGTGAGTGAAATACTGGCTTTTATGGCATACGAAAAAATAAAAATCGTTTTTCTCATGTTTTAGTAAGGCCAGCATTTTACATTCTGCGAGAAATTTAACCATAGTAAGGTTTATATACTGCGAAACTTAGGTTTAGGGTTCTACGCTCCCGAGATAATGAGAAGTTATATATAGGGTGTTCTCAATTAGGGGCTAAGGTATCAGTTGCAGGTGGTGAGATGAGGGAAACAACTCTTACAAACAGGTGCTCCCAGAATCTAAGGGCAAGAAAAAGGCTAAGGGCTTCTCACAGAGGTGTAGCGTCAACTGTGGGAACAATCATGGCACTGATGGTCTTCCTCGCTTTCCTCTCAATGTTCACAACCCAGTACATTCCAATTTGGATGCAGGATAATGAGGTCCAGTACATGAACCAGGTGGAAAATGATATGGCAAGGCTTAAGTCAAATATAGATATTCTGGTTGTGAACAATGTTGTGGATTTCACGCTCTATTCCCCAATTTCAATGGTTTCAGGTTATGTCCCTGTATTCTCTGAACCAACGCATGGAACTCTATCTTTCCAACCGAGCCAGGGGATGATTAATGTCACTTACAACTACACCTACAACACAACCACGACACCATACACTCCAGTTCGCTACTCCACAAATTTAACAGGGGGCTCTATTTCCCTGTATGCTCCAAACCGCTACTATGTGGCACAGACCATTGCCTACGAAAACGGGGCAATTATTGTAAGCCAGGGCCCTGACAAACAGGTGATCACTGGTTCTCCTCCAGTGACCGCTGAAAAAAAGGGAATCTACAAAAATTTCACAATTGCCCTTTATTCCCTGGTAGGACAACCTGCATCTGGCTATGCTGAGGGTACAAAGGGAGTTTATACCTCGTTGGTGTATGTGGAACGATTCACTCAGAGATTTTATGAGGACTGGAACTTGACAGATAATGTCACAATTGAATTCCAGACAAAGTATCCTTATGCCTGGATGCAATACTATAACAAAACATTTGCAAAGGCAAATTTCACAGCTGGAACAGATTATACCATTACAGGTTTCTCTCAAATTTCGCCTGGTTATTACCGGTTTATGATTACACTCTACAACCTGACAGATTTTACGATAGTCAGGGCTATGGTGAAGACCTCAATTGAAGGGACAGGAGGTTAGATAAATGGCTGAAACTGCAGGTAAAAGATTCGGAATAAAAATAAAGGTTCCGAGGCGGGAAATTCTCAAGAGTGCGATGGAGCTGGGCGGGGAAGGGGGTGCTATCACAGAGATACCTAAGATAACGGATCCGAACATCCAGGAACTTTCGTTTACTCCTCAGAATCCCCCGTATAGCTATTCCAGGGTCACCTATAATAATACTACAAAAGAGTATCTTTATGAAGTGATTGAACCAAAACTGACTGTGAGAGAGAGGGAAGTTCTTGACCTGGTGAAAGATACGCTGATGCGGACTGTGGGCTATGATTGGGAAACAATGACTGCAAAGGACAAGGAGGAATACCTTAAAGGTTGTGTGAACACCTATCTCCGGACAAGGATGATAAATCTCTCCCCGATTTCTGTGGAGCGTATCATCTACTACATCATCCGTGATTTTGTGGGTTTCGGGCCAATAGATGTCCTGATGCGGGATGAAATGGTGGAGGATATTTCCTGCGACGGGGTAGCAATTCCAATTTACCTTTACCATCAAAAGTTTGAATCCATAAAAACTAACATCAAGTTTGATACTGATGAGGAACTAAATTCATTTATTGTGGCACTTGGCCAGAGATGCGGGAAGCAGATTTCAGTTTCAAACCCGATTCTGGATGGAACTACAGTGGAAGGGCACAGGGTGCAGGCGACATATGCACGGGAAGTGACTACAAGGGGGGGCAGTTTTACAATCAGGCGTTTCAAGGAGAAACCATTCACACCAGTTGACCTTATCACCACCAAGACAGCGTCGCCCGAGATGGTCGCTTACTTCTGGATAGCGGTAGAGCATGGTGAATCAATTATTGTTTGCGGAGGGCCTGCAAGTGGGAAAACATCCACTCTGAACGCAATCGCCCTGTTTATCCCACCAGCGGCGAAAATTATTACTATGGAAGACACAAGGGAGATAAAACTTCCCCATGAAAACTGGATACCAGGAGCAACAAGAAGCGGCACAGGCGAAAGAGGGCCAGATGGAAAGGCAGCAGGCGAAATTGACATGTTTGACCTTGTAAGAGCGGCGCTAAGGCAGAGACCAAACTACATTATCGTGGGAGAGGTGAGAGGAAAGGAAACCTACACAATGTTCCAGGCTATGGCGACTGGACATACAACCTACTCCACAATGCACGCTGACTCTGTAAAATCAATGGTTAACAGGCTTGAGAATCCTCCGATTTCCACACCGAGAATTCTGCTCTCAGCCCTAAACAATGTTATTATCCAGACACATGCGAGAGTTGGGATGAGCATGGTGAGAAGGATTAAGCAGGTGATTGAGATTGTGGGTTTTGAGCCAGAAACAAATGAGTTGATCACAAACACAGTTTATGAATGGGACCAGCCGACGGATTCGTTTGTATTCAAAGGCCACAGCTTCCTTTTTGACAAAATCATGGAAATGAAAAACCTCACACATGAGGAGATGATGGAAGAATTCAATAGACGGGTGGAAGTTGTTAACTACATGGTGCGAAAGAACATAACGGACTATAGAAAGCTCGCAAACATAATAGTTGCCTACTTCAAAGATCCAAAGGACACGATTGAGAAGATAAGAGGTGATAAGTTTGTCTCCTGAGGTAGCAAGTAAGTTTGAGGCTCTGGATACCAGAAAGGCCTATCTGAAAACGCAGAGGGCAGGTGCTCAAAGGGAACTGCTCTCAAGCCATGTGGTAAAGCTTCCTAAAGGCGTGCTCCCCCATTATGCCCAGCTAACTCCACTTCAACAGACTGCCTGGAGGATGTTTGGGCCAAAGGCAGAGGTAGCCGCCCGGATGAACCAGCGGCTTGAAGATGATATGCTCAAGGCACACATGCGTATGCGGCCAGAGGAATACATTGCTTATGTATGGTTTCTCACAATGATTGTTGGGATTGCACTCGCTGTTACTGGCGTTGTTCTCTGTATAGTTCTGGCGCTGATGGGAAATCTTCTTGTTGGAGTAGCTCTGGCTGTTGTACTTCCTCTGGTTGGTACAATTCTTGTGTATCTCTTAATGATGTCTAGACCTTCATCCATTGCAAAGGCAAGGGCCAGGGACATTGATAGAAAAATTTCGCCCGCAATGAGCTTTGTCTCTGCAATGGCCTCTGCAGATGTGAACATAGATGTAATATTCAAGGAACTTGCGAGGCAGCCAATCTATGGTGAAATAAAGGAGGAGGCAGGCTGGATTACAAGGGACACAGAATTGCTGGGAGTGGACATCCTTACAGCAATCAAAAAAGCCGCTAGCAGAACACCCTCAGCTAAATTCCAGGACTTTCTTCAGGGTGTTGTGACCACCACAACCTCTGGCGGACAATTGAAACCCTATTTCCTCACAAAGGCAGAGCAGTACGAGAAGGAGGCAAAACTGGAAATGTCAAAGAGACTGGAGACCCTTGGAATGCTGGCTGAGACCTTCGTGACCGTTGTTGTTGCATTCCCCCTTTTCCTTGTGGTCATCATGGCAATTATGGCCCTCGTCGGAGGTCAGGGTAGGTTCATTCTTAACATTCTGTATGCAATTGTGTTTCTGATGATTCCGATGTCCCAGTTCGGATTCATATTTGTGATCTGGAACATGAGTCAGGAGTGATAAAAATGGCAGAAATTGGGTTTGGGGCCAAGGAAGAAAAAATGCCAATGGGAAAGAAAATTCTGATAATTTCAGGGTGCATTGCAGCGGTCTTCTTTATTATCGGGGTTCTCAATGTGATTCCTGTGGACAAAAACAACCCGGACAAGACAGTAATTATGACGCCGTTCAGAGAGTATGACTACAATTTCGATGGTCAGATGGAACCTGAAAACGCTGTTAACAGAGCCCTTGATTTCTTCGTGCTCGGGCTTGCAATCCTCAT
>JAWACX010000167.1:0-4235 GCA_038896575.1 Thermoplasmata archaeon | reverse complement strand
GGACTGCACTGAAAATTGAGCCTGTGCCAGTGCAAACACCTGGATTTGAGGTCTGGATGCCGGTTATAGCAATTGCCCTGCTTGCCCTCATGCTTGCCAGAAAAAAACTCATTTCAGGATGAGCAGGTGCGCATGCTCCTTCAGCCACTTTTTTCTAGCCTTGTAGTCAGGAATAAACTTCTCCACAACTACCCAGAATTTTTTTGAGTGATTTGGCTCTTTCAAATGTGCAAGTTCATGCACAATTACATAATCAATTATTTCTGGTGGTGCGAGCACAAGCCTCCAGGACAGGTTAATGTATCCCTTGGAACTGCAGGAGCCAAACCTTGTTTTCCCGCCAGTAATCTTGAACTTCTTTGGTTTGAACCCGAACTGCCCTGCAAGTTCCTCTGCCCTTGGAATCAGAATTACTCTGGCAATGTTTTTATACCACCACTCAAAAACTTCAGGGGCTGAAGAGAGATAGGCATTGCTGAGCAGGAAAGCATTGTCCTGGAAAACAAGCGGTTTTCTTCCATTCACAATTTTCAGTGGAAACTCCTGGCCTAGAAACAGGAATTTTTCGCCCTCTGCATAGCTTTTCTTCTGCTGTTTCGCCCTCTCCTGCAATCTTGCCCTTGTTCTCTCAATCCATTTCCTGTGCCTTTGCACCGCCTCCAGAATTTCTCGCTTGCTGGTGTGCACAGGAGCATGCACAATGAGCCTTCCATCTGGGGTGATTTTCAACATGATGTGTTTCCGCTTTGAGTAAATTACAGCATCAACTTTTATGCCCATACCCTACCTCCCAAAAATTCTTGGTCCGATAATCTGGAAGAGAATCATGAAGAGCACAACCAGGCCTATAGCAATCATCGTGGATTTCACGACCTTTTCTTTTCTCTCCTTTGTGGCTTTCGTGCGTCCCAGCAGGATGTAGAGCCCGTCCCTTACAAGATAGCCAGCATCAAGGGGGAGTGTCGGGAGCGTATTTGTAAGCCCGACCATCAGGTTAATCCAGAAAACCCAGTAAAAGGTGTTGAGAAGGAGGAAGAAGAGGTCCTGGGGCAGGGGAGTGTTGAGCACATAGAAACTCCCTATGCCAGAATCAAGGGGAGAGAGCCCGAGAAAAGGCAGGCTGAGGAATGTGAGAAAACTACCGAGACCACCATTGAATGGATTTGCAAGCTGGTGTTTGAAGGCTCTCAGGTCAAGGGGAAGCAAGGTAACGCCAAGGTAAGGTTTTCCCTTGTTTTCCTCCTCAGGAATAAAATCATATCTGTTTCCAATTGTAATGTTTTCAGTAACTACCGCGTCTCTCTCTCTGGAGTAGAAAGAGATTTCAACGGTGTCTCCTGGCCTTGTATTGTTCAGTGCTTCTCTGAACTCTGCATAATTATGCACGGGTGTGGCATTCAAACTCACAATGATGTCATAGGGCCTGAGCGAGGTATGGCTTGCTGGACTGTCCTTTTCAATGCCAAGAATCCCTATGCCCTCTGCCCTCGGTTCCATCGCCGGTGCAAGTGCAAGGCTGAAAACAAGGAGGGCTAGAAAAGCAATGATTAGATTTGTGGCTGGGCCAGCAGCAACAACCCTGCTCCGTTTAATCCTCTCCGTCCTCAGAAGTTCCTCCTCATCAGGCTCCACAAATGCACCGATTGGAACCACGAAAAGGAGAATTCCAACTGACTTTACCTCCAGCCCTGCTACCCTCGTGAGCACACCATGCGCGAGTTCATGAAAAACAATAGCCACAACAAGGCCTATTATGCCATAAAAAACTGGAATCACAGGATTTATGCCTGGAATTCCAAGCAGGAGTTCAGGTGATGGTGCCTTCTCCTTTGGTACGAGGCTTACTTTTGAAACAGACCAAACAAGAAGTGCTGTGATGAAGAGCATTGAGATTATTGCAATACCAACACTGAGGTTACCATACCATTCCCAGAGTTTTTTCTTTTGAGCAAGGCGGTCAAGAAATTTCTTTCCCCTTTTTGTTTTCCACATCAGGATTGGACCAGCCCAGGGTGTGAAGTTGTATTTCTCAAGATATTTTAGTTTCCAGAGCACAAGGACGATAAGGGAGTAGATGCCGATTATCACAAGAGCCAGCAGAATGGAGCTGAGGTCTGCCATTGCAACCGCTAAAACTCAGGCAGATATAAGGGTTTGGCTGGAATACCCAAAACCAATATATAGCCCAAAGTCAATAGAAGGTTTGTGAGAGCATGCTGAAGATTGAAAGGATGCGGGGTAAAAATGGGATTGCCTGTGCAACTGTTGGATTTTTACTCCTCTTTGCTCTAATTCCCATGCCAAATTTATCTCCAGTTTTTGGGGAAGCAGTGGGGAAAAGCGTTGCTCCGAAGTCCCCACCCTACGGTGGCGTATTCAAAATCGGGTTCCTGGCAGATATGAAAACTCTGAACCCATGTGGAGCTGATGATATCTGGAGCTGGCGGGTGCTCAGTTTGGTGTATGATTCCCTCTCAATCCCCTCAAAAGAAAATCTCTCGCCCATACCTTTCGTTGCAGAAAACTGGAGCATGGAAACGGAAGACGGCCTCAACTGGACTGTGAAAATCCGTGAGGGAATAAAGTGGCATGATGGTGTACCGTTAACTGCTGATGATGTTGTGTTCACCTACAACTTTCTCCATGATGTGAGCCGGTATGTGGCTTCACTTGAGTCTCTTGACTGGACACCATTAGGGAATCCAGACATGAACGAGACATTCTTTGCTGGTGTGCAAAAAGTTGATGACTACACTGTAAAGTTCAGATTGTGGCGCCCGAATCCTACCTTCCTGTTTGATGTTATGGGTGTTCCCCTCCTCCCGAAGCATATCTGGAGGAATCACTGGCACGATAAAACAACCTGGAACATGGATTACAATCCAGCAACTGGAGAGGCAAATGTAATTGGTTCTGGACCATTTAAGTTCAAATACTGGTTATGGGGTGCGGAGGTAAAACTCGAGAGAAATCCAGAGTATTTCTGGAAAACCACACTTTCGGACGGACAGAGCTACAATGTGCCCTTTGTGGATGCAATCAATATCATTATCTACAAGAACATGGATGCAATGGTCACTGCACTGAAACAAGGTGAAATAGACTATATCTGGGAAAAACTAGACCCTGGCTGGATACCAGTGCTTTCCGAGATTCCAGGAGTTAAGGTGTTCGTGAACAATGATACTGTCTATACATACCTTGGATTCAATCTCATGCTCCCTTTTGAAGGTTACGATACGGAAACTGGCTATCAGCCAAGACATAATAAGAGCGACCCAGTTACATATCCTCAACCAGAGGCAGGTGAAGATGCAGGCTTGATTTTCAGAAAAGCAGTTTCCCATTGTATAGATAAAGAAACAATATTGAGGAATGCACTCCAGGGCTTTGGTATAGTTGGAGATTCTATTGTGTCTCCTGCTTACTCTCTCTGGTACAATGAATCAGTGCCCAGATACGAATATGACCTCAACATTTCCAGGTCCCTTCTTGATGCCGGCAATTACATTGATGTGAATGGTGATGGCTGGAGAGAGGATTACAAAGGGAGGACATTAGATGGACCAAATGGGAATGGAGAGATTGATATCCTCACACGACCCGTAATAAACCCGATTCGGGATTGTGAAGGTTCTATCATTGCGAAAGCATTAAGGGATGTTGGAATTAGAGCCTATCCAGTGCCCACACAATTCATTGAGCTCCAAGAGAAGATATTTTACCAGAGAGCGTTTGAAATGTATATTTTGGGCTGGAGGTTAACGGATTTGGAGCCGACATGGGTTTACAGGCTTTATAACTCAATGTTTGACTGGTATAACCCAGAGATTTCCGATGGTGGAGATAATGCATTTGGGTATAGAAATGCCTCCTATGATGAGAGCTCTGCAAGGGTAATGAGCGAGATTAACCTAACAGCTAGAATTACACTTGTGAAGGAATGTCAGGGGATAATTGCACACCATTTGCCAGTGAATGTGCTCTACTACAGAAAAGTGATTGAGGTGGCAGATACTTCTGAATGGACTGGGTACTATGAGAGAGCAGGAGGAATCGGGAATGACTGGACGATGCTGGAAGTCCATCGCCCGGTAACTCAGTCGCAGTTGAGAGTAAGCCTGAATGCATTCCCTGCAACAATGCCAGGCACAAAGGATGCTACCCTGAAGCTTACAGTAAGTGCTGTTAAAGCGGATGGTTCTCCCTATCCAAATGTAAATGTGAAGCTCAGC
>JAWACX010000166.1:0-4236 GCA_038896575.1 Thermoplasmata archaeon | reverse complement strand
ATCTGCGGGTTAAATCCTGCAGTATCAATCCAACCAGTGCCTGGATTTGTGCCGACAAGATTGGAGGGAAGTGATAGAGTGCTCCCCACACTGCTCAAACCCACCTTGTTAACAAACCATGGAGGCACAGATTCTAAAATGTTCTGCCCTATCAGCCAGAGTTTGCCCCCATTATCCAAGAATGTATTGAGATTTCTCTGGTCATTACCGGTTAGCGAGGAGTTTGTACTTCCACCCATCCATATAACCACATCATAATCCTTCAATTTCTTCTCCCCAGTGCTGTAAGCGGGGCCATCTGCCCCTCCTGAAACCACGGCAATATCGTATCGCAGGTTGGTGGCAATAAGCGCGGATGCCATGTAGGAAACCACATCGTTTGGACTGCCAGTAAGGGCACCATCATCGTCAACAAGCAAAATTTTCGGTGTCACAACTATTGTAAGATTCGCCCCCACACCTGTAAGGTTCCCAGGCATTACATCCGTGATGTTCACGGTAATTGTGTGCAAGCCACCTGGATAGATTCCACCTACACCACCTGTTTCGTTCTGACCCCAGTATGTGAAAACCAGACTCTGTCCATACCCAGCCACAGAGACATTCGTGATATTTCGTGTCCAGTTACCTGCAGAATCTACAATCCTCACCGTAGCATTCTGAGCTGCCCTCCCTTTCAGGTTCTTTATTATTATAGTGAAAGTTACATTATCACCTCTCGTTGGCGAGTAACTACTTGGAATTATTCTATCCACAATTAGTTGTGGCAGGCCCTCACCAGTAGCCACTGTGATTGTGATCTGTGCAACTGTGGTATGGCTCTTGTTGTCAGTGGCATTAATAATGCCTGTGTATCTCCCGGGCATAACATTCGGTGAAAGCGTGAGATTTTCTGTGATGAACTTCCAGCCAAATGTGTAATTCATTTTTATAGGATACTTGAATGTGGTATTATCCAGTTTCTGAAGGTCAATGTACACTGAATCAAAATTGAGGTCTGTGTCCTTCACAATGGCCCAGACACGGAAGGTTTTTCCTGTCTCTACAATCTCTGGCTCTGTGCCTCTCTCAAGGATTTGAGGCGGTGCATCAATGTCTATACCTGGAAGTCTAGCCTGCCATATTATCATATTCTTCGCTGTATCAACCACAACCACAGTAATGTTTGAAATTACGGTATAGGTGCCTGTTGTGTTCCATCTCCACACCTCACCTGACTCCCAGAAATCCCCAAGGTTCACGAGTGAATCTCCTATTGTTTTAACAAACACAGCTGCTGGAGTGACATCCGTAAGCGTAATCACAATGTTCACAAGGTTCTTTGAAAGCGGTTCTCCACCCTTGTGCGTTAGGTTTATGTAGTACCTGTATTGCCCTGGCACCACTTCACTTATTCCTCTCTCCCCTTCAATTTCCACTACTCTCTTGCCCTCTGGCGGCGGAAATGTCTGTATCCAGATAAAGATTGTACTAAACAGCGTCACAGTTATCCCTAGTATCAGCAGCGTTGCAATCACATCCGAAACACCTTTTTTTCCGTTTTTTCTATTTTTATTCCTCATTTTTCTCACCACCTTTTAATTTTATTTTTTTCCACACATTTACAGTAAGAGAAGATAGAGCAATATACACAGGGAATTGAGCAAAAATACCAGAATAATTCCGGCTTGAGATGCCAGAGTGTGAGCACTGGATACAGGGTTTTTCAGCGGGATTTGGAACAGCGGAATTCTCGGAGTTGCACTCCGGGGAAATGCAGGGAGTTTCCTCCTGCAATGAATTTGCTGGTTCTGATGCAACTGCAGGAGCGCCGTGAATTATAGTCTCACCAAACACCTTGATGTCGTCAATGTAGAGACCACCAAAGCCAACAGTGCTGATTGGTTGTGCATAGTGGTTTGGCAGGGTTGAATTTGTGACCACACGGAATCTGAGCAGGATAACTGAACCCCTCCAGCCTGAAAGGTCCACATTAAGGCGGTAAAGCGAGCTTGCAGGCACCCAGTATTGCTTGTCCCCGCTTTCAGTAACTCCTGTGTATGTCTGGATTCCTGGCCTTGTCGGGTCCAGGTCTGGAGCATTTTCTGTGCCTGAGACATTCCACCCGCTTCTTATGCCCAGGCAGATTGGTTGCCAGGTAACTCCATTATCAGCGCTGACCTCAACCCTGAACCCATCTGGTGGTCTGCCAGTGCCGCCAGTGCCCCAGTTCACATTGAATCTGAAGTAGGCAGAGAGCGTTGCATTCTTGGCGTTTGTGAGGTCAATTGGTCTTGTGATAAGGGAATTATCAATCCCACCACTGAAGTAACCAGTGCTGGGATTCCCATTCCACCAGACACCATTGCCCCTGTGTGCCCGGTTGGCATCCCAGATATACTGCCACTGGTCTGGCACATTCGCAGCGCTAGCGCTGTGCTTCCTGCTTATTTTTACTACCACATCATCAATGTACCAGTAGCCATTCGCACCAGCACCGCCAAACAGGTACTGGAATGCAACCTTTATCTGTCTTGTCCCAGTTGCGGGTATGTACCTTGTAAGATTTACCTCTCCATACTCCCAATCACCAGTATTTCCACCACTGTTCCCGGAATAAACCCAGTTCATCCAGTGCCCGTAGGCATCCTGGAACATGAAGAGCAAGGTATTTGTAGGATATGGCTTTGTAGGCTCAATGTATTCATATCTCCATCCGCTATCGCTCGTGCCCACCATAATCACGCCACCATTGAAGAAAGGCACTAAAGAGAATTTGTGATAAAAGGTTAGTCTGACAGATTCCATATCTGGAGTTAGTGTGATTGCAGGTGTCTGTGTGTAGTTGCACCCTTCCGTATCCTTTGGCTGTGTGACTGTAACTGCTTTTGGCTGTGCTGGGTTGTAACTCATCGGAGAAATGCCAGCACCTCCGCCGCCACCAGCCAGTGTTGCACCCTCAAATGGAAGAATTGTATGAATCCAGCAGTTCCCACCACCACCGAAAATGTAGAGGAATCTGTTGTTGGCTGTGTATTGCCAGGCATAATTATTGTCCCCGAAATGTGTGGTTCTTTCATTTATTGTGGTTGCTGGATTGTCTGCAACATTGTTCAACTGCCAGACAATTGAGCCCCCTTCACTGAATGTGATTCCATTAATTCCAAAGTACCCATTCACACTGACGGATGCCTGGAACGACACTGTGTGTGCACCCCAGGGCAGGGAAATGGAACCACCGCCCACATTTTGCCATGCACCGCTGTCTATTCTGTATTGAATATTGCTTATGCTGCCGCTTGTAGTGTAGGAAAGAGTGAAGTTGAATGTGGCCACATACTCCATGCTGTTAGAACCAACATTGGCATTTGCGGTAACCCCAAGAATTGGCAGGCTCGGGTTTATGACCACGCTATCTCCCTTTCCAAACGAGAGGTGCTGATACATGTTCTGGAGAATTACACCGGCGCCGTTCGTGCCATACAATGTGGGTGAGCCTATAGTGTAGTGCCCTGGTATTTCGTCAGATGGGATGTACTGCACCACCGAATCAACACCAAAAGTGGCAGGGGTATAATAACCCACAAAGTCTGTACTGAAAGAGGTTCCACCGAACTGGTCCTGGCCAAAGATCACCCTCACAGGCCGCGTGGAGGTTATTCGGAAAACATGGAGATTCCCGTCAGAGGGCGGAGAGTTTCTGCTCAGCACATAGAAAGAGTTAGGATTCACGGTGCAGGAATTACTCCATGTGCCTCCTGCAATTTCCTGGACTGTGACAGTTGCAGCTGTGCTGCCAGGATTTGCAATGTAGAATCTCCATGGCCAGGAACTCACGGATTTGTATGTGACGCAGTACAGTGTGGTATCTAAACTAGTTCCGTTAATACCCATTGCGTTGTCAATTTCGTCATTGTCATTGGAAAGCCTGTAGAGGATTATGTCGTTTGTGGCGGTCACTCTGGCATAAGCCGTATAGTGGTTAGCATTCAACCTTGCCTCCTGCCACGAACCAACACCATTCAATGTGAGGGTGTCTGTTTCAAGGACGGCGCCTGTGGCATAATTAACCCATTCTACAGTAACTGTAGTGGTGCCACTATATGCGTTTATTGCTACAACATGCGTATGAGAACCAAGCCTGTTTCTTATGTCGCCCATAACTACAAAATTCCTCCCTTTTCCCATTCCATCTACCCAGTTTGCACAGTTCACATTTGAGCCCTCGCTTGATGTGACCACAATCAGCATTGGGCC
>JAWACX010000165.1:0-4272 GCA_038896575.1 Thermoplasmata archaeon | reverse complement strand
TTCCACTCCCGTGTTTACCGGCAATTGCAGTGATTGTGCCCACTGGAATGCCACCACCGAGCCTCCTGTGAAGTCCATCCCTAGGTATCTCTATTGAAAAGATTTTGCCAATCATGGACTCACCACTCGGAAGGAGAATGTACAGGAAGCACCATAATCAACAGTCGCTTTAACAAGGCAGGTCGAGCCAAGCACGAGAGGAGAGTTCAGCCTTATCTTTACAATCAGCGTGGTTTCCGGAACCCATTCCTGGGTGTCATAGGGAGAAATTAAGATGGTTTCGTTGAAGGATGTGTTGGTAGCTGGGCCTGAGGTGTAACCGTAGAGGGAACCATTGACCTCAATGCTTAAGCTCTCAAGCGAAATTGTTGTAGAGCCAGTATTCTTTATGTATAGAACAAGGGTGGAATTTGTATGGTCGTAGGGCACCTGTCTCGGGTCGTTGATTATCTCAATAGAGGTCCTCAGCTGTTTGTTGAGTGCCTCACTTCTCGCCTCAATTCCATCCTTCAATTGCAGAGAAACACCTATGAATACTGCTGAAAGAATGCTTGAAACAATGAGCGCACCTATGAAAAATATTGTATGCGATGCTGCATTCGCGGGCATTTTTTCTCACCGCTTTACACCAGGATGTAACTCCCATTTCCCGTGACAATTTTTACTTTTTCTGGAGTGTGGGTAAGGTTTGTAAGCTGAACCTTGAGAATCTCCCCTGGAAACCAGAATTCTGTGGTTTTCCCCTCAACTGTAATAACAATGTTTTCTGTAACAAGATGTCCATTGACAAGGATATTGAGCGTGGTTGTGCGAATCTCAGTGCTACCCTCATTAAGGAGCACAATCTCACTTTCAGGCATGCTCAGATTTGAACTTTGAACTGAAATTTTCGTGTGCACCCTTGTATCCTTCAACGAAAGGTTTTCTTTAAACCCCTCTTCAACTGCATTTATTGAGAAATTCACGCCTGCGTAAATAAAGGAAAAGGAGAGGAGGAGTGAGATGAAGAGTATAGCAGAGGCAATAGCCACGCTATAACCCATAAAAATCCTCCAGGTTGCTCTTCTTCAGTTTCTCCATCTCTTTTTCAAGTTCCTCAAGGGTCAGTTTATCTAGCTGGGTTCCCCTGAGCATTTCAATGAACATCAGGTTTTTCAAGTGGTCGTTAATTGAGAGCCGCCAGCCATCCTTTGTCTCTGGCTTTGTTGGTTTTTTCTCAATTTTTATTCCCTTTATCTTCCAGAGAATGTCCGCCTTGACCTCGTTGCTAATCCAGTTAATCCGTCTGTAGTAGTCAAGCACCTGGGGGAGTTCGTTTAAGTCCACCTTGTCAAGCAGATATTCAATCCATCTCATTGCGAGGAGGGAACTCCTGTAATCTGTTCCGATACTCTGAAGAAGGGGGGTATTTCGGAACTGCGATTGCTGGGGTTGCTGGAAAATCATGGATTGCTGTGGCATCTGGGGAATTTCAATCTGTGGTGTTGACTGGATTGGGGCCAACTCCAAAGAGGCCCCACATTTGGGGCATGTTTTTGCATCCTCAGGAATCAGTTCCCCGCACTTGGGACAGGCAACCTTGTCCAGAATGACTGCCTCGCTCAACTCCTCCCCTATCTTCTCCGCTGTTTGTGCTGTGCCCCCATCTGTTTCCTTCTTTATCTGGATATCAATGAATGGATTGAACTGGGCAGAAATTGCATCATACAGGGCAGTGAGTTCATGTAATCTGCTCTCTATTCTGGCAATGCTTTCCTTTATCTCGTTTATTTCAAGGCGATATCTTTCATTGGTATCATTAATTCTTTCAACATGTGTTTTTAACTCTGCAAGTGCCTCTTCAATTCTTTCACTTCTCCTGAAACCTCCTTCTGTCTGGATTGAGGGTGTTACTATGGGCTGGATTGGTTGGGGTGTTGCTTCAGGTGGGGGAGGCGGTGGAGGAAGGGTTTCAATCGTACTTGTCTGGATTTGCGGTTGTATGGATGGAGGGGTTTCAGTTGGAGGTGCTGTGCTCGGTTCCACTGTTTCAATTGGCGGTGGTTGCTCTGCCGGTACTGGAACCTCTGCAAACTGGCCTGTAAGAGTTTGGGATTGTGGCTGAGAACTCTGTTCTGGTGGTGTCTGGCTAAGAACAGCTTTCCAATTGAACACTCTTCCGCAGTTGTTGCATTTTCCAGTGCCGTCATCAAAAAAGCTTAACTTAGTGCTCCCGCATTTCGCACAGATGCCCTCTGTCGGTTTTTCTATCCTTTCCTGTGGCTTGGCAGTTTCCTCTTTCTTCCTGAACAGTGGGGCCATTTTCCACCTCATCTGTAGGTCAAATCTATAATTGGGGAAGTGTCATACGATGGAGGTGTGGTAAAGGTTTCGAATGTATCAAAGCCACCAGTGGATATTATGAAAGTGACTTTACAGTATGTAGATGGCGGCAACTGTGTGTCTATCCCTTCAGGTCCGGGTCTCAGATCAATCCAGATCTTGAGCACATTTCCCTCTGCTAGGAAATAGGAGGGTGTCGGATGCGTGCCCGGGAGTATATAGGGGTCCCAGCCGCTGTTGTTCTGCCCCCCTGGAATCTCGTCTGCTACATAGTGTGTGGCATCAGCATACTGAAGTGCCTGGGCATCATCCAGGAACTTGGTCTCAGGGTTTGGTGGAGGCAGTTGATACTGGTTAAGGGAAAGTTCAATCTCCTTCTTTGCAGTCACAATTTTTATTATCACATCAGCCATGTTGATTGAATTGCTTCCGGGTGCAAGTGTGACCTGTATCTGGAGATAATCAATTGTGTTGTTAAGCGGCGAGCCTGTTCTTACACCTTCCACAAGCCTCACTTGAAGTGCATTGCTCACCTTGTTCTGTGCACCTGATGCTGCATTTTCCGCCTGCTGCTGGAGTGAGAACACTGCTGAGATTATTACTGCTGCTGCAATTGCAGCCACAAGTATCATTGCAATAAACACAATAAGCGTCCCTATCCCGATTGCACCCAATCTGGACTTCTTTATTGTTCTGTATCTCCGCATTTCTTCACCTCCTTATGTAAATGTGAAATCTATAATCTTTGAGTTTCCGTATGAGTAGCCTGTATTAAACTGAACCTTGTATGCAGCACTGCTGTCTCCACCATTGAATGTTATCACGACATCTGTGTTTACAGGTAGGGGCATGCCTATACCCTCTGGCAGACTTCGGAGGTCAATGTAGATTTTCAGTGTAGTATTCCTGGCCACATAGAAAGCTCCAAGGCTTGGATCCCAGCCACTTCCCAGATAGGGTGCAATTTCTTTAGCTGAGTAGTGTGTGGCATCTGCCGCACCCATGAGCTCAGCATCTGTGGGGTTCTCAGGGTCTAAAGCAGCTTGGAGGGCTGCAGTATTAAGCACGAGGTCAACGCTTTTAGCGATGTTTGATGCAGTTATATGCAATCGCATTGAGCTCATGTTCAATGTTTTTGCACCATTCACAACCATTGTGAGGTAGAGAAAATCTACGGTTGTGCTCAAGGTGCCAGAATTTGTTGGGTCCCTATCTCCAATCACTGACTTTACTTCGGGGATTGTGAGTTTTATGCTCTCGCCCGTCTTCTCTGCCTGGTTCTTCAAGGTTATTGCTGTATTGATGATCACCACAGCCGAAATTGCAGCAACAACTACCAGTGCTATGAAAACTATCAGAGCACCGATACCCATGCTGCCCTTCCTTGTTTTTCCAAACTTCCATTTTGTGTTTTAGATCACAGAAATTTAATCACTTAATAGTGCTTTATTTTTTGTTAATTAATAAGACTAATATGACAAAATTGATAAAAATCAAATGTGGTCTTTTGAAGGTTCAGGTAAGTAAGCAACATACTTATGTAAATTAGTTTTTACTGAGTACACTTTGAAGTATTGGAAATAATTTCACTCACATATGTTGTAGTCTAATTTTAATAATAAAAATTTTGTACCACCCTGTACGTTACTTGGCAGTAATTTTATTTGTTATTTGGATTTATTCAAGATAAATAAAAAGTTCTTTAAAACTTTGTCATCTAAAGCTCACAATCATAACATCATAAATTACACGTAATTTACACGTATTTATAAAAGGCTCGTGTGGTACAACAAAATATTTACATCCAGTTGTTTCTACAAGTAAAAAATTGAGCGATTAGAACATGTCCACCCTGTGCCATCATCGATAATATGTATCAAGCTAGGCATAGCACCTACCACAATGCACATTTATAGACCATTGATCTTAGATCTCTTTGATGATATCGTT
>JAWACX010000164.1:0-4280 GCA_038896575.1 Thermoplasmata archaeon | reverse complement strand
GATTTTGGATTCCATGCTGGTAATTACAGGGCCTCTGAAAACAAAATTTCTGAACTGAGGGGTATGGTAAGGGCAATAAAGGGATTCCTCTGTGCCCCTTATCAAATAGAAAATCTGGAAAAGTTTTTTCTGGATGCTGGGGAGCATGGGCTAATTCCAATGCTTCATTGTGAGGACGAGACCGTGCTGCAAAATTCCAGGAAATTTCTGGAGGGCAAACTAGGAGCTGGAGAGTATTCTTTACTCCGGCCAAGCATTGCAGAGAAACTTGCTGTGGAGAGGGCTCTGAGGACAGCCCGCAGAATGAACTCAGGATTGCACATTGTGCATCTCTCCTCAAAAGAGGGTGTGGAGATTTTAAGAGAATTGAAAGGCGAAGCCCGGAGTGCAGAGGTATGCCCTCACCATCTTGTGTTTACAAGGAAGGATTTTGAGGAGAAAGGCCCATTGCTGAAGATGAACCCCCCGTTGCGGGAGAAGGATGATGTGGATGCTCTCTGGAAGGCCCTGATTACGGGCCTTTTGGACTTTGTTTCCACAGACCATTTTTATACTCCTGTTGAGGAGAAGGAAAAAGGGGTTGAGGAGGCACCTGCAGGCATTCCTGGCCTTGAGGCTCTCTGCCCCCTTATATTTACCTTCGGGGTGAAGAAGAGGGGAATGAGCCTTGCCAGATTTGTGGAGGTTACATCAGGGGCCCAGGCAAAGAGATTCGGGCTGGAAACAAAGGGAAAAATTGAAAAGGGAAAGGATGGAGACATTGTGCTCTTAAACCCTAAAAAAAGGAAAAAGTTTAGAAGTGCTTTCTGGAGCCCCTACGAGGGCATGGAATTAACAGGCTATCCAGAGATTGTGATTCTGCGCGGAAATGTTGTGATGAAGGAAGGAGAGGTGATCGGGAAACCAGGAACTGGCAGGTTTCTGTTCGAACTTCCGAAATGATTGGTTTTTAAGGATTTATGGAAGCAAACAGGCTCTAATTTTCACCTCCTTTCCCTTCTCCGCTCCATTGCATACTTTGCTGCACCGAGAGCATTCACTATCTGGGGCTCTGGTGGCACAAAAACATCGGCATTCACAGCCTCTCTGAAGGCTTTAACAAAGCCCCTGTTCTTTGCCACACCTCCAATAAGCACCAATTTTGTGCACGCTGGCAAAATCTCTGTGATTTTTTTTGCAAAGGCATAGTTAAGGCTGGCAACAACATCTTCCACACTGGCACCATTCGCCAGATGCGAGAGAATCTCAGAAAGGGCGAAAACCGTGCAGGTGTTGTTCAGGTAGATTACCTTTCCCTCCCTCAAATTATCCAGTGCGTTGAAATCAAGACCCAGGTAGTTCAGAATAAACTCAAAGAAAGCCCCGGTGCCTGCTGAGCACTTATCGTTAAGATAAAACCTGTTCTCTCTCAGGTCCACAACCTTTATGTCCTGGCCTCCAATGTCAACAACAACCTCACAATCTGGAAAATGGTGCCTGGCTCCGAGCATCGCTGCTGTGATTTCAGTTATTGTGAATTCGCTTTTAACTTGTTTTCTGAAGTACCCTGTTGTGCAGAGGTTCCTGTTGAGGTCTGGAATTAGCTCCTTGTTTTTTGTGGTTCTTGCAACCTCAGCCCTTACAATCTCCCCGCCCTCAATTTCCACAAGCTTTGTGTAACAGCTTCCCAGGTCAAGCCCAATAAATTTCTCCATAATCAATGCCTGAAAACCCGCCAGCCAGTGAACACCATTGCCATTCCATACTCATTAACCGCATCTATTACCTCTCCATCCCTTATTGAGCCGCCCGGCTGAATCACCGCAGTTATTCCAGCTTTTGCTGCAGCATCAATCCCATCCCGGAAAGGGAAGAAACCATCCGAGGCCATAACTGCACCCTTTGCTTTCTCACCAGCCTTCTCAGCTGCAATTTTAACAGCCATCACCCTGCTTGTCTGTCCGGGACCTATACCAACTGTTTCATGCTCCCTTGCAAACACAATTCCATTGCTCGCCACATGCTTCACAACCTTCCAGGCAAAGAGCATTGCCGCAATCTCCTCGTTTGTGGGTAATCTCTTTGATGCACATTTCAGTTCGTGTTCATCCAGCACCCTGTTGTCCCGTTGCTGCACAAGCAAACCCCCGCCCACCTTTTTCATCTCATAGCCCTCTATCTCCCTACAACCTCCAGTTCTTAACACAATGCTTCTCTTCTTTGCAAGGACCTGAAGTGCTTTTTCCTCATAATCTGGGGCAATTATTGCATCCAGAAAATACTTCCTCATCTTGAGAGCACACTCTTCAGTTACAGTTGAATTGAAAGCCACAATACCTCCGTAGGCAGAAAGGCTATCGGAAGCAATGCAACGCGCAAATGCCATGGCTGCGTTCTCTCCCTTTGCCACGCTGGAGGGATTTGTATGTTTCACAATTGCACAAGCTGGCTCCGCAAATTCAGTAACAATCCTCCAGGCAGCATCAAGGTCAAGGATGTTGTTATATGAAAGCTCCTTTCCCTGGATTTTTTCAGCATTTGTGATGCAGGGGAAATCCACATTTGGTTCAGCATAGAATGCAGCTTTCTGGTGCGGATTTTCCCCGTATCTTAAACCAAGCTTTTTTTCAAATACAGCAATGAATGTATCTGGAAATTCCTCACCCACGAATTTTTTCTGGAAATAGCTGTAAATGGTGGCATCATAAACCGCGGTGGTGCGAAACGCCTCAACTGCAAGCTTTTCAAGTGTGTGCTCACTCAAGCCACCGTTTTTTCGCATCTCTTCCAGCACTGGCAAATACTGCTCCTTTCTTGTAACCACTGCCGTGTAACGGTAATTTTTGGCGGCAGCCCTTATCAATGAGGGCCCTCCAATATCAATGTTCTCAACTGCGTCCTCAAGCCTGTGCTCACCCCTTATTGTTCTCTCAAATGGATAAAGGTTAACACAAACCATCTCAATTCTCTGGATGCCATGGTTTTTCAGCTGGCCAAGATGCTCCTCCTTATTTTCAGCCAGGACACCACCAAATATTGAGGGATGCAGGGTTTTCACCCGCCCATCCAGGATTTCAGGGAAGCCCGTGATTGAGGATACCTCTTTTACTGGAATGCCTGCATTCCTGAGCAGATTTGCAGTTCCGCCTGTGCTTATTATCTCTACACCCATTGCAGCAAGTCCTTTTGCGAACTCAATAATCCCTGTTTTGTCTGAAACGCTCAGCAACGCACGAGAAATTTTCAGCATTTTTCACCTTTACTTCTTTTTTAGATTTTTTGGTGATTGGGGCTGGCAGTAGATTGGATTGCACTGGGTACCTGGTTTCCGCATCAGATAATCCTCCCAGCCCGAGAACTTCAAAATTGGTTTCAACGCTTTCTTTCCATGCACCCATCTGTAGTAGAGGAAGTAAGCAAAGAGGCTTCCAAGCAGCATGAATGGCTTTTTGTTTGGCTCTACCCAGCACTTCACATTGTGCTCCCAGCATCTTGCAATAAACTCCCACTGCAGTTCGTTCAGGTCGCTCAGGTCTGCATGCTTCTCCCTGTGCAAAAGGCAATCCTCCTCACTTGTGAACAGCAATGGGACATAGAAAATCTTCATGTCCTTCAGTTTATCCAGCAACTCAAGAGTTTTAATTGTATCCTCCGGGGTTTCACCAGGCAGGCCTGTGATTAGTGTGCCAAGCGGATACATCTTATTCTCGTTCATTATTTTTATCGCCTGCACAACCACCTCCTGCCACTGCTCTGGCTTGTATGGAAGCATTTTCCCCCGCATGTATTTTTCCATGAGCCGTTCGCTTCCTGTCTCTATCCCAACTTCAACTGTGCAATATGGTGAGCCGTTTATATCTCTCCATCTGGACTTCTCAACCAGAAGGGGACAGATTTCTTCCATCATTTTCGGGTCATAGACCACGGGTGCAAGCGATGCATGTGCAATCTGGATGAGTTCAACCCCGGGTGTGTCATGCACTGACTTTATCAACTTCACAATCGCTTCTCTATTCGGAATAAATCCAGGCTTGGCATGGTAAAGGAAAACATCGTCTGTTTGGAGCGAAATCATCTTTGTTCCGTTCCTGGCATTTAACTCCACTTCTTTCATTATGTGTTCCAGTGGGAACGAATATCGCTGCCGCATTGTGGGAGAGCAGAACGCACAGCCCCTCCCACAGCCCCGCATTATTTCTACAAATCCATAGAGCGATGGTTTTTTGATCAATGGAATGGTCTCTGGCTCAGGTTTTCTGCAGGTAACAACCCTTGGTAATGGCTCTCCGTTGAGGGCTTTC
>JAWACX010000163.1:0-4301 GCA_038896575.1 Thermoplasmata archaeon | reverse complement strand
AAATTTTTCTTAAGTTGATGGTTTCGTCCCATAGAACCGCAGAGTATATATCTTCCTTTGTGTATATTTTTCTTTGACATCCTTCACTGCAAGATACCTGTTGGTGATGGATATGCTGGGGAAAAGAGTTGAGAGAAACGGTGGTGTTGAGGTAGTTCTCACCACAGATGAGACCCTGCTTTCTGAGTATAGAAACATTCCTTTGGGCCAGTTTTTCAGCTGCGTTCCCAGCGATAAAATACTTTCCCGTTTTGTGCATCGGATGTTGATGCCCAGAACATTTACAAAGGAACCAGTGCTTCCATTTGCACCAATGGGTCTCAGGAGGTTTGAGTCAGCTCTTGCCAGAGACATAGGAAGAGAGAATGTTGCGGTTGTGTCCCCCCACCATCTTGAGAAATTTATCGGGAGTAAGACAAGGTTTGTTGGAATCCACACAATGGACCCACTGGGTCTTGGCCCTGTTTCGCTGATGTTCACAACAGGTGGAAAACACCCTGCGTTCACAAAATTTATGTTTATGCGAGTGCTCCAGCAACTACCGAAAAACAGAGATTTCAAGGTTGTTGTTGGTGGTTGCGGCACCTGGCAACTTGAGAATTTCCCGGAGAAGATGGAGGAACTCGGAATTGACCATGTTGTAAGCGGGGAGTGTGACCATATTGCAGGGAAGCTTGTGAGAGAGATTGAGGATGGAAGAGCAGAACGAATAGTGCAGATAAAAGAGCCTGCACCTCTTGAAAGCATCTGTCCCAACCTGGGAGGCACAATGATAGGGCTTGTTGAGGTTATGCGGGGATGTGGAAGGGGCTGTAGGTTCTGCCAGCCAAACATGAGAAAGGCGAGATATATACCCCTGGAGGTGGTAAAAAACGATATTGAGATGAATCTCAGGCTTGGGGTGAGAAAAGTATGGGCACACTCCGACGACATTTTCCTGTATAAGGTTGAGAGCAGGGAGTTCTATCCCAACACTGACGCAATAAAGGAGCTTTTCTCATTCATCATGGGAATTAAAGGGGTTACCCATGCAAATCCAACACATGGTTCCCTTGCAGGGATTGCGGCAGCACCTGAACTTATCCCTGAACTCTCAAAGATTTTACATGCAGGGCCGAATAAATGGATTGGAATCCAGCCAGGCCTTGAAACTGGCTCCGCTAGATTGATGGAGAAAATAATGCCAAGAAAAACCCTGCCATTTAAACCTTCAGAATGGCCAGAGGTTGTTATTACTGCAGTGAAAATCCTGAACCAGAATTACTGGCTCCCTGGAATGACCCTGATTTTAGGTTTACCAGAGGAAACGCAGGAGGATGTTGAGGAAAGCATTGCATTAATTGACAGAATGGAGAAAGAGGGTTTGCATTTCATTGTCGCTCCACTTGCTTTCGTGCCTCTTGCAGCCTGGAAAGAGAGAGGATTCTTTGATTTCACAAAACACTTTGATGAGGCAAGATTCAACCTTGTTTACAAGTGCTGGAAGCATACAATAAGGGAAATTGATGCTCTCTTTGATACGGTCTCAAGTCTCCGCGGGCTTTCTAAACCAATGCTGGATATGATTGCAAAGCATGGCTCAAGGTATGTGCTCAGGCACATTGAGAAATGGGGTATGAGACAGGGGTTCAGGGTAAGGGTGAACTGATAACCATTATATTCTCCCTCACTCTCCCATAATCCATGGAACCAAAAGCGGAACTCATCAGATTACTGAAGGGCTGTGGGGCCCTCAAATTCGGAAAATTTATTCTCACATCCGGGAAGGAGAGCAATTACTATGTGGACATAAAACTTGCAATCACGAAGCCAGAAATTCTCTCCCTGATTGCGGATATGATGGCAGGGCATGTTGAGAATGAAAAACTGATTGCTGGAATGGAACTGGGCGCAGTGCCACTTGCAACAGCCCTCTCGCTCAGAACCAGGAAACCATTTCTCATCATCCGCAAGGGCGAGAGGACCCATGGTACAATGAAGCAAATTGAGGGGGAGTTTACACCAGGGGATGAGGTTGTGCTAGTTGAGGATGTCTGCACCACTGCTGGATCCATATTGAGAGCCGTGGAGATTCTCGGGAATGCAGGTTGTGTGGTTACCAGGGTTATTGTGGTTGTGGACAGGGAGGAAGGGGGTGCTGAGGCAATTGCTGCCAGAAATCTGAAACTCCATGCACTCCTCAAAGCCCATGAACTGAAAGAGGGTTGAAGATGCAGGCAATTCTAGAAAAGGACACTGCTATCATAAAGGCCCAGAGCGATGCCTCCCAGATTTACAACAAGGGACATTTCGGGGAACCACAATCAGGTGGTTTGCTCTTGCTCGACCTTTTTGAAACCGCCTACCTCCTTGAGTTCAAGAAAATTGAGGTGCAGGACGGAAGGGGGAAAACCTACACGCTCCAAGACCTGATTAACTATGGGTCCAGAAAAGAAAAAACCTTTGAAATCAAGTACATTGTTTATAGGGACATGAGGACCAGAGGTTATGTCCTGAAAAAGGGAAACAATGAGGTTCATTTTCTGGTATATCCCCGTGGTGGGATTCCAACAAAAGTGCCTGCAAAATACTGGCTTCTTGCATTCTCTGAAAGGCAGGTGTTTGATTATTCAGCCCTTTATTCCCTCCTTGAAACTGCCTCTGGCCAGAGAAAAGAGGTCCTCATTGGCGTGGTGGATGAGGAAAGCGACATCACATACTACTCAGTTAGAAAAACTGTGCCCAGGGGTGGGTTTCAGGAGGCCGTGAGTGTAAACGCCACAGGTGTTTTTATTGAAGACAGGGTTATGGTGTTTGATGAAGATGAGTCCAGGGCCCTTCACTCAGCAGGATTCTACGGGCACATGGTTGGTAACCGCCTCCAGCTCTCACTTACGGAAGCATACTATCTCTGCGAGGAGGGAAGGCTCAAATTGATAGATGCGAGAAGCCAGAAAGAACTAACTCTTGAGGAATTCTTGAAAAAATGCAGAAAAATCCAGAAGGATTTTGATGAGAGGCTCAGAGTTTACAAAGAGCTAAAGGCAAGGAATTTGATTGTGAAAACTGGTTTCAAGTACGGGACGCATTTTCGGGCCTATGAGGAAGACCCTGAGAAAGCCCATGCAAAATATCTAGTCCATGCGTTGAAGAGGAATTACAAGGGTTCCTGGCCAGACATAAGCGGAGCCGTGCGGTTGGCCCACGGTGTGAGAAAGACAATTGTTTTTGCAGGCATTGGAGATGGAGAAATAACCTATCTCTCACTGGAAAGGACAAGGCCCTAAAAAATTGGGAAAGAAAATCAAGAATATTTTAGTTTAAGCACATTTACCTGGGTTCTGCGTTCCCTTCTCCAGTGGGCATGCCTGCTCGGACGGAGTTTTTCTGCACCTTTACCTTTCCATCGCAAGCCTCGGCCCCGCTTACCGGCAGAAGTTAAACCCCTGTAAACCCTGCCCTTCATTGTGTTTCTCGCAATCCAGTTAATTTTCGGGTCGCTCCTTATTACAGGATGCCAGGGATCTACCAGAATGACCTCAAAGTACTTGTGCTTACCATCCTCTCCAACCCAGTAAGAGTTTAGAACCTCAAGGTTTGGATATTTCTTGTTTGCACGCTCCTCTGCAATCCACTGCAAGCTCTTTTTCACTGTCATCTTCAAAATACCCTTGTGCTTTGGCCTCCTCCCTGCTTTGATTGCCCTCTTCTGCAAATTCCCGCGCCGCACTCTTACTCTCACCACAACAAAGCCCTGCTTTGCCTTATAACCAAGTGCCCTTGCCCTGTCCAGCCTTGTTGGTCTCTCAATCCTTGTGCAGGCCTCCTCTCTTCTCCATCGCATCATCCTCTCTTTCAGTAATTGTTCTACATAGGAGCCATCAGGGTCCTTCCATGCATCTCTGATATACTGGTACATCCCTTTCATTGGCTCACATCCTGTTCAGCCCTATTCTTATTCTCACTTCATTGAGATAGCCTGTACAGGACATGCGTCCACACATGCCCCGCAGTCTATGCAAGAGTCGGGGTTTACAATTTTGGATTTACCATCCACTATCTCATAGACCTTGGGGTCTGCAGGGCACACATCCACGCAGCTCCCGCATCCGATGCATTTTTCCCTATCCACCACGGTCGGCATCTTGACACATCCTGCACGAATTGTGCAAACTCTCCATACACATTTTGTATATAATACTTTGGTATATGGGAGAGGGTGTGGGACAAAATTCAGTTTTGAAGTTTCCCATTTATTGGCACTGGTTGAAATCATGCTTGAGATATTTTGTCCCGACTACTTAGTCTTTTACTATGACCAC
>JAWACX010000162.1:0-4312 GCA_038896575.1 Thermoplasmata archaeon | reverse complement strand
TTTCCCCCGCCGAGGCCAGCGTCCTGGAAACTCCCATGAAGATCTCCGACAACCTGGAATCTCCAAAGGTATTTTTATCCAGTAGAACCAGAATGCTAACTTTTGTGTCACTGCCCGCTTCCATCATCTGAGCTAAATTTGCGTCTGCAGCACCTGCAAGATTGTTATCTGCGTCCATATAGACCAAAAACAGCCAGTCAGAAGATTGAAAATGCCATTGTGAGGTCCCAATCTCCTTATGGTCTCCTGCGGTGGAGATGCCAGGGGAGAGAAGGAGTGGCACTAGAACCAGGGAGAGGAGGAAATGATGGATATTCATCAGAGGTAGAGACAGGTGTAGGAATTATATCTAACTTACGAAAGCAGTCAGTGTGCCCCGAGGCCAAGCTCCTGCTAAAGGCATAAATATAGCTTCAATTATTCCTTCAAGTGATTGGGCCTGTAGCTCAGCTAGGTAGAGCAATCGGCTCTTAACCGATGGGTCAAGGGTTCGAATCCCTTCAGGCCCGCTACATCTACTGGCTCACTATTCCTGTAAATCTTCGTGGGCAGCTCTGGCTGCAAGAGCTCCCTGTGCTGCAGCAACAATTACCTGGTTAAACAAGCCAGTTATGTCGCCGCAGGCGTACACCCTCCTTATATTAGTCCTGCAGTTCCCGTCAACCACAACATAACCATCAGCCCTCAGTTCAACACCGAGCATCTTCGGAATTTCGTTCTGGGGTTCCTCGCCAATAGCCACAAAAACACCATCTACAGGCAGTTCAGAAATACTACCCTCTACCCTGTTTTCCAGGCGTAAACCTTCCACCTTCCTCTCACCCAGAATCTCCTTCACAACCGTATTCCAGATAATGTTCACATTCTTTTCTTTCAATCGCGTGTAATAAACTTCCTCTGCCCTGAGTTTATCCCTTCTGTGAATCAGATAAACCTCTGCACCTATCTCTCTGAGATATATGGCTTCTGTAGCTGCAGTGTTGCCTCCTCCAACAACAGCCACCTT
This sequence comes from Thermoplasmata archaeon, assembly GCA_038896575.1. Taxonomy (GTDB): domain Archaea; phylum Thermoplasmatota; class Thermoplasmata; order Lutacidiplasmatales; family SKW197; genus SKW197. Next base: position 3,306 of record JAWACX010000162.1, on the reverse strand, counting down.
CTTATTTCTGAAGAAGAAGCCATCACATGTAGCGCAATAACTCACTCCCCTTCCCTTCAGCTTCTCCTCGCCGGGTACTCCAAGCTCTCTGTGTTTTGTTCCTGTTGAAATCACCACAGCCCTTACTCTCTCTACCCCCTGTGTTGTTCTTACCTCAAATTCTCCATCTGCATGGCTCACACTCACAGCTTTCTCATTTACAAACTTATCAACATATTTTTTTGCATGGTTTTCCATTGCTGAGACAAGCTCAGAACCACTTACATCCGAAAAGCCAAGATAATTTTCTATCCTTGGAGAAAGGGCAACATTGCCGCCTGAGATTCCCTGCTCAAAAACAACTGTACTCAACCCAAACCTCTTTGCATAAATCGCTGCAGACATACCTGCAGGACCAAAGCCTATGATTGCCACATCAAAACTCATGGTTTTCCCCTCACTTCAGGTAAACAAATGTATGGTATTGAATATCATAATTTACCGATATTTCCTTTCTTTCTATTACCACTGTATAGGTTGTGTTGCTGTAAAATGCCAAAAATGGTTGCAGAGAATCTCTATATGCAAGCTCCGAGGGGTCGGTGTAATAGTTATGGGCAGAGTCGTTGAGAAGTACGGGGTTCCAGGGATGCACATTTACCCTGAAATTTATATGGGCAGCTCTTGATTTCTGGCTGAGGAATACCGAATTTTTTGTGATATTAATGAAGTAGATTTCCCCATAGAAGACTTTAGGGATTTGAACTCCGCTCTGGTATGTTTCAAAAGTAAGGTTCTTGGTTGTGTTCCCGTTAACAGTTGAAACACTATCTATAACATCTGCAATTTTTCTGGCAATCTGGCTGAACTCGGTGTCCCTTATTGCATTCTGCTGGATTGTAAAGAATGCTACAACTGAAGCAAGAATTATGAAGACCGCAACCGTCACTGCCACATATGAACTTAGCCACTGCCACATCTTGCACCTACACCCCGATTGCAAGCTGTCCCATTACAGTCGTGATGGCATAAATGAAAACCGCAACTGGAAGGGTTGTCGCTGCCATTGCCTTGCGCTCTGCCCAGTCCTCTCCATGCTCAACACCAGTAACAAAGTATATAATGATAAGGTCAGTAAGAATGAGGTAGACACCGAGGATTAGGTAGAAGACATGGATTGAAATTAGCTGGGACTGGGTAATTTCCACGAGTGTTTTGGAGAGCAGCACATATAGGGCAGAGGTCATTCCCATAACAATCGGTGCAAATACAATTGCAGTGGTTTTCATCATCCCAGCAGTACTTGCAAGTTCCCTTCTGATCTCATGGTCTACCTTTTTCAGATCTCGCTGATAATTCGCAATCTCAATTATAGTCTGCCCTGCTGTCAGGGGGTCTTTCTTTACAATCTCTGTGATTGTTTTGAATGTAACCGAAATCAGCTTAGAGGGGAAATCCCGGAGAATGCCCCTCGTTCTGCTGAAGAGTACCTCATCAAGGGTTTCCCCTGAAACCTGGATGGAGAATACTATCTTCTTCAGAAGTTCTCCGATTTTTGTTCCTTCCATACTTTCCGCAGTCCTTTTCAATGCCACTTCAACAGAACTTCCTTCTGCCATCCTGCTTCCAAGCTGGAACAGTGCATCAGGAAACTCTTCCTCCATCTTTATTATGTCATCTCTTTCTTTCTTTATTGCAAATACAGTTGTGCCGCAATAATAAGCAATGCCTAAGCCTATACCTATAATGATGGGAAGCGGACCTATGTAGTAGAAGAGGGTTCCCTCTGGTGCAAGGACCATGGGGACTGAGACCAAGGAAATACAGACAGCAAGAATAATTGAAGTGAGAAGGATTGCGTTTTTCTTTTTTTGGCTCATTTTTGGTTTTATCTTCGGTGGAGGTGTCGTGCCTGGTCTCCGCCCCAGAATGTAGTAGGCATAGCCAAAGGACACCAAGGGGAAAAGAATGTCCATCAGCACGATTAAGGTCACTGTGTTGTCTGAGGCCTGCTGGGTAGTTGAGATGCCTGCAGTAGTGGTGGAACCCTCCGAAGGAACGGTGAGATTTATGTTCACAAGCGAAATCATTGGCAGCATTGCCCCAATCACCATTGGCATAAGAATACCTATGGCAAAAAGAATTGTTGTGGGACCAGAAAGTGAAGCGGCAAACTCATCAATTTTCTTTTTTGTTCCTAGCAACACAATATCCTTTGCTTTCTCAAGGTTTCGTTTCAGCCCTTCATCACTCCGTTCAAATACAGCCATTCTTATTGCATAGAGGGCCCTTTTCAGGTCTTCATTCCAGTATCCCCATTCATACGCAAAGTCAAGAAATGACTCCTCAATTGTGTTGAACTTTCTGGTGTAGATGTTCCAGATAACTTTTTTCAGCCCTGAGGAAAGAGGTTCATCTGTGTTCTCTGCTGCAAAGGCGACTGCTTTGTCCAGCGCAGGTGTGAGACTCATTGACATGACCATGTAGTTTACTGCTTCTGGTGCCCTCCCGAGCATCCTCACCTTCAAACGATTTGAGAGAATTCTTGGATAGTTTAAGAGAAACGCGAAAACAAACACAGGAAGGAAACCCGAGGGCACGATCATGTACAGAAGATAGAGTGTCATGTCAATTGGCACCAGTGCATACACCACAATTGCTACAATAAACATGATCAGGAAGACGAGAAAACTCATGAAACTTGCGAGGAACTGCACCTCATGGTATTCCACATCTATGCCGGCAAAGTAAACCATCTTCTTAAATTCTGCCTGTTTGTAAACCTTTGCAGCCTCATCAAATTTTTTCTTTGCTTTTTCATAGTTCTTCAGCGCAAGAGCATACCTGGGGTCATCCTTAGTGTAGAGGTATTCCGCTGTGGAAAGGTTATTCTCTGCAAGCTTTAATTCTCTGTACCTCCTTTCGTAGAACTTCTGGAGTTTTTTCTGGCGTTTTTCAAGTGTTTCTTGTTTGGGACCAAACCACTTATTCACCTTCTTGCAGAGTTTAAGGTACCAAAGACCTTCCTCAATTTCTGGCAAAGCTTCCTTCTTTTTTTTCTCAGGCATATTTAACGCTCCTTTCAAACCATTTATTCCACTCATTTAAGAGCGCCACATAGTCTATTTTTTTCTTGCTTGCATAATGTTTCTCCAGAATTTGCCAGAATGCGTTGTTAGATGCTGCAACCCACTTTGCAGTGAGCACCTGGGGTTTGTTGTAAGCTTTTGCGTACTCAACCATCTTAGCCCTGTAAGCCGCCCTCACACCAATGTTCTGGATTGCCTCCCAGTAATCTATTCCCCAGGAATCTGCAATCGCCTTGAT
>JAWACX010000161.1:0-4315 GCA_038896575.1 Thermoplasmata archaeon | reverse complement strand
CTCTCAATCTCCTATATGCGAAGGAAGGGAATTGCACCCTCAGATGCATCCATTGCAGTGTTTCTTGCCCTCGGTTTCGCAACAGGCCTTGTGCTGATAAGCCTGAGCGGCGGCTTCAGTGTGGACCTCTTCGCCTACCTTTTTGGCTCAATTTTAACAATAAACACAATGGACCTTCTGCTCATTCTAATTCTCGGGCTCTGCATAATCTTTTTCATGGTTTTGTTCTACAAGGAAATGGTAGCTCTGTGCTTTGACGAGAATTTTGCAAAACTTTCTGGTATCCCTGTAACTGCACTAAACTTAGCATTTGATGTCCTTGTTGCATTCACAATTGTTATTTCAATAAAGATAGTTGGTGTCCTCCTGGTTTCAGCCATGATTGTGCTACCTGCCCTCTCAGCACTCCAGCTTAACCTTTCATTTAGAAAAACAATGGTTGCAAGCGTGGCTTTTGCCGCTGTGAGCGTTCTCACAGGGATTATAATTTCAGCAATCTGGGGTGTTGCAACGAGCGGGATGATTGTCTTTACAGCAGGAGCAATTTTTGTGATATCTGCAATATACAAGAGACTGGAGTGAATGGAAAACGCGTTCTTCCCAAACCCTGACAAAACTTTAAATTGTAGAAGACATTTAGGGAGACTGGTGTAACCTATGTTCAGGGATACAATTGAAGGGTTAGAGAAGGTATTCAAGACAGATATTGAACCGCCAAAGGTAATTCTGGTGACAGGGCCACCAGGAAGCATGAAAACCAGCTTTGTTTACACAATAATGTCGAAGTATCTGGAAACCAGGGATGAATTCGGGCTCTACACGACACTGGAAGAAACTGTGGAGAGCCATCTCAAAAACATGGACAGTTTGGGAATTGACCTCTCCCTCAAGATGCAGATTTCGGATTTTACAGAGCTCCGTGAGATTGACCAGGTTGTTCCAGAGGAGCAACGGACCGACTACATGTACTTTATTGAGAAGATAATCAAGCATTTCAAGCAACTTCATGGGGATAAATTTACTGTCTTCTGCCTGGACTCCCTTGGTGCCCTTTATTCGCTGATGGAAGACCACAAGAATATGCGGAATAAAATGTTCTATTTCTTCAAAATGCTCAGGGACCACAACCTTATTTCCTTCGTTGTGATGGAGCGAAGCCCTGGTGGTGAATCCCAGATTCTTGGAAATGAGGGGTTTCTTGTTGACGGAATTATTTCGCTGGGAATAGACCGTTCAAAGGGAACAATCGTAAGATACCTTCAGGTTGAAAAGATGCGTGCCTGCCAGCACAGCATGGAAAAATTTGCTCTGGAAGTGAAGAAAGGCGGAATAAAGGTGCTTGGCCCACTGATAGAGCAGTGAGCATGTGCGGTATGGTCAATGTATCTGAGAAGGAGGATGTGCCAAGGCGTGCGGAAGCAGCGGGTAAAATTTTTCTGAGAAAGGAGACTATACGGGCCATAGAGGAAAACAGGGTGAGGAAGGGGAATCCCATTGTTGTGGCAGAAACCTCTGGGATGCTTGCAGTGAAAAGGACCTGGGAGAGCATTCCCCACTGCCACCAGATTCCCATAACTGGTGTGGATTTCTCCTTTGAAATCAAGGAAAATTATATTTCAGTGAGATGCAGGGTTGAGGCAATCTATAAAACGGGTGTGGAGATGGAGGCCCTGGCAGGTGTAACAAACGCGCTCCTGACTATCTGGGACATGGTAAAATACCTTGAAAAGGATGAAAATGGGAATTATCCAGAAACGAAAATAACAGATATTGTTGTGGTTTCAAAAATAAAAGGGGAGAAGGATGGGCTCACGGGAGCATAAAGCAATGGCTCCTCATGCAGTAAGATTCGCAATAATTACACTGAGTGATAAACGCACAGAAGCTACAGATACATCTGGGAGAATTGCAAGAGAGATTCTGGAGCGTGCAGGGCACAAGATGGTTGCCTACCACTTCATTCCAAATGACAGGGAAAAGTTTGGAGAACTTCTGGAAGAGCTTACCTCTAGCCCGGATGTTGATGCAATAATTACCATCGGGGGCACGGGGATAAGCAAAAGGGACATCACAGTTGATGTGGTCCTTGGGAAACTTGAGAAAAAGATTGAGGGTTTTGGCGAGCTCTTTCGGATGCTTTCCTACAGAGAAATAGGGAGTTCAGCAGTGCTGAGCCGAGCAATTGCAGGGGTGATAAAGGAAAAAGTTGTTATCTGCTTGCCAGGCAGTGCAAGTGGAGTTAAACTTGCAGTAACCGAAATTCTGCTCAGCGAACTCGGGCACATGGTCTGGGAGGCCAGAAAATAGGTTAGCCCTCAATTATTTCCACACTTCCAGCAGGGAAGCATTCAAATTTCTTTCCAAATTCTCTTTTCAACAGATACTCTGCGTCCTTACCAGTGCAATGGGCAAGGCGAAGCATTCCAACCTCCTCACCCTTCAGATATTCCACCACTTCCTCCAGTTCTTCGTTGCCGGCTGACACAAGATGAGTCCCTCCAAAAATTCCATAAATTTTCTGGTTTGTAATCTTTTTTGCATGCTCCAGCGTGTTAATCACACCTGCATGCCCGCACCCAAAAATTACAATCACTCCTCTTTTTGTGAGGAGATACACTGCAGCATCATCAAGAATCGCATCCTCAAGATACCCTTCTCCAGATTTCAGATAAAATTTACTCTTTTTTCTTGCACCTGGAATTTCACCGGAAAAATAAATTCCTTCAGAGACTTCCAGAGGCTCTTTTGTGAACTTTGGTTGGCAGAGGGCCTCAATCTCCTCTTTCTCAAACTGCACACCTATGTATCTGTACTTCTCATTAGAGTAAGCATAATGCTCTGAGAATATTTGAGGATGGGCATAAAGTGCTGGCTTGTTCATCCTCTTCAAAAGCAATGGTAGCCCGGTGGTATGGTCATAGTGCCCGTGAGAAACAAAAACTGCATTTGCAAGGGCTGGCTCTATCCTTGCAATCTCAAGGTTGTGGTGGAGGACTTCTTCACTTGCACCTGCATCCAGAAAAAACCTAAAGCCCCAGGTTTCAACGAAAAGGCAGAGTCCGTGCTCAGCCCAGAAATGTGTGCCAAACTTTACAGCGTTCTCCACTATGCAATGGATTCTTATCATCTTCTCTGCTCCATAGCCTTCAGAATCTCATCGGCATGAAGGGCAGAAAGCGTCCCCTGATACTCTGCTACAAAAGCTGGCCTTGCTCTCGCAACCTCTATCAGGAAATCCCTTGCCTTATCCCTCAACTCCTGGTTCTGCTCTGTAAGACACGCAATCACTGGAGGAAGGAGAGAGCGAATGAGGTCCTGGTTAGCGGAAAACACGGTGAAGAGAATCTCAATGCATTTAATTTTGAGAAATGCCGTATCATTAACCAGAATGTTGAAAAGCCCGTCCTTTACCTTTTCTATCAGCTCGGGTTTAGTTCTCAGAATTACAGTTATTGCGTCAATTGCCTTCTCCCTCACCGAAAGATTTTCATCCCCCAGCAGCGCGGCGATTGTGTCCAGTTCCTCAACAACAGCATCAGCGTTCTCATCTGCAATTCTCGTGACCGTATCAAGGGCATCTACCTTTACCCATGGGTCCTCGCTTTTCAGGAGTTCATGAAGGGCTGCCATTGTCTCACTTGTCCAATCAATATCTACTGGACATATCTTGCTAAGAGCGTTTGCGGCAGTCACCGCGACCTGATTATGTCGGTCTGAAAGAGCCTCTATCAGCTTTGGCACAGCACCAAGAACGATGTTAGCGTCGGCAGCCCCGATATCTCCAATTGCAGAAATTGCACTCATTTTTATGTTCCAGTGCTTATCATCCAGGAGCGCGATCAGGTCTGGAATCAAAGGCTCAATCTCCTTAGGCATCTGGGTGCCCAACTTACCCACAATGAAGATTACATTGCTCAGCACACTCCTGTTTGGATAGTGGATCAGTCTTTTAAGGTAAGGAATTACGAAATTAGGGTGCCTTATCCCGACCACAATGAGGGCATGGGCCGCAGATTTCCTTGTCATAAGGTCTGAATCGTTAAGACATTCAATAACCTGAAATGCATCTTCCTGGGTATTGACAAGCGCTGCCACATCCTCGTATCTTCCCTGCCAGAGCATATCCCTAATTGAAAGTTTTTCCTGGTCAGACTGTCCGGCTTCTACCATGGAATCAACTCGACGGCGGGGGGTAAATACACCTAAGGGTAAAAAAAGTTTGCTTTGTTTATGTGGTTTTTGCAGAGGCATGTCACAGACAGGGTCATAAAGATTAGCCATTACAAATCTTTATTCTAATATAGCATATAAAAAC
>JAWACX010000160.1:0-4328 GCA_038896575.1 Thermoplasmata archaeon | reverse complement strand
AAGGAGGAGTGAGCAAATTGCAGGATTTCAAGATAGGAAATAAAAAGCAAGATTCACCTGAAAAGAGATGCTGAAGCAATTGCCCAGGCAGTAAATAGAACGGGAACTCCAATCTTTAAGAGTGAGAAAAAATGAAACACTCAAAGGCCTGGTATTTTTATATTTCATTGCGGCAATAGTCCGCTCTTTACTCCGCCAGAGAATGATAGAGGCCAAACTGAGGACGGTTCAGATAGGAAATATCTGGAAACTCACAGAGATAACGAAAAAACAGAGAGATACTGAAGAAGATGAATGCTCCTGTGCAATCTCGGTTGAACATAGTTATTAAAGGAGGCGGAGTTAAGGATAAAACTTTCGGTGCGCTCATGGAAAATTGCATACTGGCAAGACGAATTTACTCCTGAGGTATCAAAATCTCATTGTGCCTATTACGCAATCTTTGGGAAGTTAGTGTGTCCAGGTTCGGGGCTGGAAGCCATATTCTCTCCCTGAACTTCTGGAGGGCTTTGGGCTTCATTGGGGCTATACTACAGTCTATGTTTCAACTAAAGTTGATGTATCTCTACCTTGCTCCGCTTCATTAATCTCCTTATCCCTTTATCAATCTCAACAACTGCAATCACAGTGGAAGAGACAAGCAACACAATAAGCCAATCACTTAACGAAAGAGCAGTGGTTTTGAAGACAGCTTGAAATGGTTGGAAGTAGATGAACGCCAGTTGGGCAATCACAGCACCCACCAAACTGAAAAACAGGAATTTATTGCTCAATACAGGTATTCTGAAAATGCTTTCCCACTCAGAGCGTGAATTCCACACCTGGAAAAACTGGAAGAATACCATTGTTGTGACTGCTAATGTTCTGGCATGGTCTATGTTGTCACCCCTAGCTAAAGCAATCTGGAACACGAGGATAACGCCAACTGAAATGAGGGTTCCCACAATAATCGTCCTGGCAATTAGCACATCATTCATTATTGGCTCTTTTGGATTATTGGGTGGTCTCTCAACGACATCCTTTTCCCCCGGCTCGAAAGCCAGAGCAACATCTTGGAGTCCATTTGTCACTATATTTATCCAGATTAACTGGACTGCAATATAAGGAATCGGTAAGTTAAGCATCATTGCAAAAAGGATTGAGAGCACGGCCGCTAAGCCTGTGGGAATCAGGAAAAACACAACCTTTCTTATGTTGTCGAACACGACTCTTCCCTCCCTTACGGCATTGAAAATGCTTGCAAAGTTGTCGTCTGTGAGCACGATGTCGGCTGCCTCTCTGGCAGCATCCGTGCCAGATTTGCCCATAGCTACGCCTACATGAGCGGCTTTCAAAGCAGGTGCATCATTCACACCATCACCAGTCATCGCCACTATGTGTCCATGCTTCTTGAGTTGCTCAGTTATTCTCAATTTGTGATGTGGAGAAACCCTTGCATAAACTGACACTTCTTCTACTACTCTGAACAGTTCATCATCACTCATTTTATCCAGCTCGGCCCCAGTGAGTACCTTTGCCTCCTTACCTCCAATCCCTAGCATCCCTGCAATTGCTTTGGCTGTGATTGCATGGTCACCAGTAATCATCACTACTCTAATCCCTGCTCTTCTGCATCCTTTTACCGCCTCGATTGCTTCAGGTCTTGGAGGGTCGATCATTCCCTGTAGTCCAGCAAACACGAAGTTCTTTCTCAGTAAAGAACTGAGCAACTCGTCTGAAATCTTCGTTACTGTCCCAGGTACATGTGCATATGCGAATGCTAGCACTCTCAATCCATTTCTTGCAAATTCCTCAGTTATTCTCACAATTTTTTCCCTGTCCAAATCCTTTCCGCTACAATCCCTTTCACAAAAGTCCAGGACTTTCTCCGGTGCACCTTTGATGTAAATTACATTCTCATTCTCCTCTTTATGAAGGGTAGCCATGTATCCTCGCTCTGACTCAAAGGGAACTATTGAGAGCAGTGGCGATTTTTGTCTTTCTGCATCCAGCTTCAGTCCTGCTTTCATGGCTGCGATTAACAGCGCTCCTTCTGTTGGGTCTCCATCCACTGTATAGTTTCCATTATCCTCCTTCAGATTTGATTCGTTGCAGAGTATACCAATTTTCAAAACGATTCTCAAGTACTCTTCGCTATCTGGATTCACCCTCTTCCCATCGCTCAAAATTTTTCCCTCAAGATTATACCCGCTTCCAGTGATATCATAGATTTTACCGCCCGCATACACTTTTTTCACCGTCATCTCATTTTTCGTTAATGTGCCTGTTTTGTCAGAACAAATCACCGTAGTGCTCCCGAGAGTTTCCACAGATGGAAGTTTTCTGATAATTGCATTTCTTTTTGCCATCTTTGCCACACCTATTGCCAGAGATATTGTTACCACTACTGGCAGACCCTCAGGGATTGTAGCTACAATTGTGGCAATTGAAGTGAGGAGCATTTCCTTAAATGTTCTCCCAGTGAGAATCCCATATACAAAGAGAATAGTGACTGCCCCCATGACCAGGATACCAAGCTTCTTGGTAAAATCTGAGATTTTTTTCTGCAACGGAATATCTCCAGTTCTTACCTCCTTTAAACTTCTAGCAATGCCTCCGAGCACCGTAGCACTCCCTGTGGCGACCACAACGCCCTTCCCTCTCCCATGTACCACTACCGTGCCCATGAAGGCCATGTTCTTCTGGTCTCCCAGAGCTAAATTTTCTACAATAATTGGCTCTGTTTTTTTCTCCACCGGGTAGGATTCACCAGTGAGCATCGCTTCATTAATTTTCAATTCTAATGCCTCAACCAGCCGCATATCTGCTGGAACTTTGCTGCCAGAAGAAATGATAACGATGTCCCCAGGAACAACTTCCTCGCTTGAAATCTCAATCTCTCGCCCGTTTCTTATCACTCTCGCTTTTGGAACCACCATTTTCTGCAAGGCCCTTATGCTCTGCTCTGCCTTGGATTCCTGGATATATCCAATGACTGCATTCAATACTACAACAAGAAAAATCACAAAAGCATCCACAAACTCAGAGAGAATAAGAGCGATTGCACCCCCTACGAGGAGGAGATAGATAAGAGGGCTTGCAAACTGATGCAGAAAAATTTTGAATCTGCTGGTCCTTTCTTCCTCTGGTAGTGCATTTGGACCAAACTTAGCCAGTCTCTTCTTTACTTCTTCCGATGTGAGGCCTTTTTCAGAGGTGCCTAAACTCTTTATAACTGCCTCTGCATTTAACGCATACCATTTTTGTACAGCCATCAAATCTGAAATCAGTTAGAATATATAATAGTAACGTCAACAGAAAATTTTTCAGGTGCTCACCTTTCTGGTCTTTCAGTAATGCCCACCAGATGTTCCATGCCCTTAAAATGACTGCAAAAAATCCTGTAATAGAAAAGCTCCTCCTTGTTTCTCACAAATCTCAGCTCTTTTCTCGCAATCCCAAATTCCCTGTCTGAAATCTGGTTTTCCACATACTCCTCAATTGCAAACATTGAGCCAGCACCATCTGAAAATTTCCGTTTCTCCCTGTTTACGATGTAATCTGGCAACCCTGCTTTTTCAATCGTCCTCCTCAAAATCCATTTTCTCACACCATTCTGGATTTTATATTCTGATGGAATTCCAAAGGCGAATTCAACAAGCGGGAGATGGAGGAAAGGCACTCTGCAATCAACACCATGAGCAGCAAACATCCTGTCATCACGCTGGAAGGCATTGTTGTGGGCAGTGTAAAGCAGTTTCCGGAGTTCAGAGTTGAGGTTTCCAGGAATGTTCTCAAGGTAGGAGTAGCCAGCAAAGAGTTCATCTCCGCCCTCACCAGAAAGCAAGGTTTGAACATGCTTCGCTGCCTCCCTCACCACAATGTAGTTTGGAATTGCACTTCTCACGAGAGCAAAATCAAAGGATTCAAGATGATAAATTACCTCAGGCAGCACATCCAGCATTTCTTTGAGCCCGTATTCCACCACAGTGTGCTCAAGCCCGAGTTCTGACGCAAGTTTTTCAGAGAGCAAGGCATCTTCACTTCCAGCTTCAAACGCAGCCACGAATGTCTTGAGTTTCTTTATTCGCTTAGATGCTAAAAACACAATTGCGGCAGAATCCAGACCAGCACTGAGCAAAGCTCCTGTGTCCTCGGAAAGATTGTAAGCGACTCCTTCATTCAGCAACCTCAGGATTCCAGAGATGCATTCCTCAGCACTTATTTTCTTTTCTCCTGTCCTCAGCACATAATACCTCTCTCTCTGGAGCTTTCCGTTCTTCCAGAGAATAATCTCACCAGGCTTCACAAACTCAACCCTTCCTGCTTCCAGCCCCTGGAAGCACTTT
>JAWACX010000159.1:0-4347 GCA_038896575.1 Thermoplasmata archaeon | reverse complement strand
CCCGAGTATTCGGAAAAGCACAACCATGTTTGGTAAACTTACTGCTGGCCCTGCTAGAAGCAATGAAAGTGCTGGTCCTGCACCGATTATTCCTGAGTTATAACCCAATGTTGTACCAACAATCGGAACCTCAAGCAGTGTGGGCATGTAAAGCAAAGCCCCGACTATGCTTGCAGTGAAGCATGCAGAAATTGAATTGCCAGAGAGAAACGGAGCAAAGGTTTGAGGAGGAAGAAAGTAGGCAACAACTCCCAGAACAAATGTTCCAGCCAGGAGAATTGGAAAAATTTTCTTTGCAAGGTCCAGGGTTTCCGTGCCCCATGTTTTCAGCTCTTTCTTTGTGAAATACCAATAACACAGCAAACCCAGAACAACTGCTAACAGAAGCATAACCATTATTTTCAGCCAGAGCTCCAGTTTTGTCCCACCTATAATCAGAATGCTGAGAAGCAAGGTAAAGAAAAACAAGATTAGCCAGATTGGTTTACCCCTCTCATTGCTTTTTGGATTTGGCCTTCCCCCAGGGCTTTCCCCCTTGAATAGAATACTCATGAGAACTCCAATTACCACAGACATCAGCACAGCACTTATCGCTCTTGCAGCCCCGAGGTCATACCCGAGTATCTGAGCAGTATAGATAATTGCAAGAATGTTGATAGCTGGCCCTGCAAAAAGAAAAGTGGTGGCTGGCCCTATACCTGCACCTTTTTTGTATATTCCAGCAAAGATTGGGAGAATTGTGCAACTGCAGACGGCGAGCACACCACCAGAAACTGAGGCAACACCATAGGATTTCCATTTTTCCACATCATTGCCGAAATACCGCAAAATTGCATCTTTCTTCACAAATGCAGCAATTGCACCAGCAATAAAAAATGCTGGAATCAGGCATGTGAGCACATGGGCGGAAATGTAATCAAGAACTGCGTTGACTCCTGAGACGAGTGCATCGGAAACTATATCTGCCATGTTTTCATCAATGGGTTAACCACAATGTGTATATATAATTTGGCATTTCAACAAAATTTGAAATGGTGAGGACATGAGAATTCCAAAAGAAATTGAGTGTAGGTTACGAACCAGAGGTGGAATTGAGGGATTAATCAAGAGTTTACCTAATGAAAAGAACTTGAGAAAAGCGGAAAGAGTGTTTAACGCATTGGGTGATTCCATCCGCATCAAAATTCTATTCCTGCTTCATCACCAGGACCTTTGCGTTTGTATAATCAAAGAAATCTGTCACACGAGCGATTCCAGGCTCTCTTATCACCTGAGCGTGCTAAAGGATGCAGGGCTGATTGAATCCAGAGATGACGGAAACTGGCTGATATATTCTCTGACAAAGAAAGGGAGGAAGATTGCAAAGTTTATATGGAACCTTATGAGAGAAGAGCAGTTTCTGAATGAGCTTTAAAAATGGTTATATACCTCTTTGAGATGGGGAATTTCAGATAGCCCCGTAGTGTAGTGGTCAATCATGCGGGACTCTGGTGGAACCCTTTTCAGGGTGCTTCGCACCCCGAAAAGGTTTCATCCAAAAAAAAGGGTCGGTCCTGAGATGCTGAAAGCATCTCCTTGAGGCAGGTTACCGTAAGGGTGCCAACCCTCGGGGGTTACCGTAAGGGGGTGAAACCCCCTCGTGCCAGAGAAATCCCGCGACGCAGGTTCGAATCCTGCCGGGGCTATAACATCTTCATTGATGGAGGTTGCTTATGACCCTGAATGGTAGCTGCATCCCGACCGCGACCCCAATGGAACATGATGGACTTTTTGTAGGGGTAAACGCGGAGGGAAAAACTCACAGATGCTCTTCCTCTAGCCCGCAAGAGTTCCTCCATGAAATAGAGAAGTGCACAATTTCATGGGTAAACTTCAGGGTTGATGACATTGAAAATGAGGGGCTGAAAATTGCGACTATATTTGGTTTCTCTTCAAATCTGTATCAAACCCTCATCAAGGAGGGACTATCTGGCTATTTTGACCTTGACACAGAACTGGGGATTAAACTCCCGGCGGTTCATGTAGAAAAAGACACTGTTCACATTCTTCCAATTATTATTCTCATAAGAAAAGGACTCGTGCTCACAATCCACACAGAAAAAATTATAAGATTTTTTAGATTTGGCAGATATGCAGACATATTTTTCAAAAAAATTCCAAAAAACATTCCTATTGAAGACAAAAATACAATAATTATTTCCCGGCTGATTGATGAAAACAACACCAGAAACTTTGAGTATCTCTCGAAAATAGAAGCATCTGCAGATGCACTCAACGACCTCATGGCAGAAGCATCTACACCAGGCATAGAAATCGCAAGAGGGATTCACAGGGTAAAGAAGATGATAATCCAGTATATGAATGTGCTCTGGGCCTCACTGGATGTAATTCATTCCTTGCGTTATGGCGATGCAGATTTGATTTCAGACAATCCCAAGCTACTGGCAAAAATTACACTTCTGGCAGAGGATGTAAACAGGCAGATTGGCATCACGGAACACATGTCAGAGGTGCTTTCCTCAGGGCTTGAGGTTGTGCAAACAATCTACAACAACCAACTCCAGCAGTTAAATAACAGAATTACATGGATTGCTGCCTGGCTTGCAATCCTGAGCACTGCAGCTATCGTTCCAAACACAATTGCAACAATTCTAGGCTCCCCGGTATGGGGTTTGGAGCCCGCGAATCCCTGGCATGTATTTATCTATCTGTGTCTCATCACAATTCCCACATTATGGGCTACATTCTTTGTTTACACATGGGTAAAACAGTTTGCAAAGCTTCCCTCAAGAAGAGCTGAAGCAGAAATAAGGCCTGTGGAGCAAGCGGGGATTCCCAAGCCTGGTCAAAGGGGCAGGACTTAGAATCCTGTTGCGTAGGCATTCGCCGGTTCAAATCCGGCTCCCCGCATACCCTTTTCAGCGGCTTCCGCCCCCGAAAAGCGGAAACCTTTTCAGCACTTCGTGCCAAAAAGCGTTCACGGAAAAAGTGGGCAGGTTCGGGGAACCCTTTTGCTCGCTGACGCTCGCAAAAGCGTCCACGGAAACCTTTTCAGGCTTCGCCCGAAAAGGTTTCATCCAAAAAAAGGGGGTACCGTAGGGGGACGAAGTCCCCTCGCCCGAAAAGGTTTGATCCAAAACGGGTAGGTTCGGGGATGCCAGAGGCATCCCCTTGGCACAGGTACCGTAGGGTGTAGCCCCGACCGTAGGGCGTTAGCCCCGTGGGAGAAGCTCCGTTGCCTCCTCTATTTTTTTCTGGATTTTCATCATTGTGAAGATTTTGATTGCCCTGTCTATTAATTTTGTTGCCTCCTCTGGATTTCCAATTTCCTTCTCTGCCTTTCCCCAGGCAAGGTAGCCCAGTGCAGTTCTGTACTCCCCGCCGTAGAGTTTGAGGGCCTCTATACCCTGGATGAACATGCTCCTTGCCCCATCAATCTTCCCCTGCTCAGCCAGGAGCTTACCGCGGGTGATGTATGTATATCCTGCAGCCTTGGCAACATCTATTGATGGGAAATTGTTGAACACAGAGCTGCAGATTTTTTCTGCCTCTGCCTTTCTTCCCAGCAGGTAAAGCAAATCTGCTTTATCAGAAAGGCCATTCAAAAGTAATATCTTTGCCCGCTCGTCATTCTTTACCTTTTTCAGTTCAACTATGGCTTTATCCACAAACTCCAGAGCCCTCTCGTACTTTCCCTGCTCCCTGTAAACTGCCACATGGGCTAGAAAATGGCTGGCAAGAAGGAGGGGATTGTGGGTCTTCAGCACATAACCTCCGGATTCAACAAGGCATTCCATTGCCTCATCAAATCTTCCGTGCTTCGCCAGTGCCTTAGCAAGTTTTCCATAGGTGTTTATGAGGGCCTGAATGTTCTCAATTTTTTTGAGATACTGGATTTCCGTTTTGTATGTCTGGACCGCTCTGTTCAGGTCCCCAATTGCAAAGTAAAGGTCTGCCATGTTATCAAGGGGAAAGACCATGCCCCAGAGGTGTCCACACTTCTCAGCCTGCTTTAAGCTCTTCTGGAAGTATGCAAGTGCTGTGCTGTACTCATGCATGTATCTGTACACAATTCCGATGTTGTTATAGGAGCCAGCAATTGCAAGATACTCCTTGATTTTCTCCCTTATCGCCAGGCTCATCCTATAGTAATCCAGCGCTTTCTTCAATTCTCTCTTCTCAAAATAAACATTTCCCATATTGTTGAGTAACAGTGCCCTATCCCGCTCCTCAGCACCGAACTCCTCAAATACAGATAGAACTTCCAGATAAATCTGCTGTGCCTCCTCAATCTCTCCCTTTCTGTAGTGGATTGTTCCCTCAATCAACCGCAATCTCCCATACTCC